>JAYTEN010000193.1:0-8599 GCA_043735145.1 Gemmatimonadota bacterium
GGTGCGCGAGCGGCTGGCGCAAACTCAGCGTGAATGGCTCGATGCGCTCGCGCGGATGGCCGAGGGCGCGGTGAGCCGGGGGCATTTCCAGCCCGGCATCGACGCGGCGGCGTGGGCGTTCGAGCTGTACGGCATCATGCTGTCCTATCACATCGCCGAGCAGCTGCTTCGCGACCCCGAGGCGCGTTCACGGCTGGAGCGGGCATTCGGAGATCTCATGGAACGTTCACAAGCGGGGTTACATGGATAAGACGACCGAGTTCAAGCAGCACAGCGCCTCACTCCTGCTCCGCCTGTACGAGGAGCGGCGCGAGCCGACGTTCCGCTCGGCGCGCGACTGGTTCGCGACCGAGTTTCAGCCGGCGAGCGCGCGCGACATCGCGGCGCTCTGGGTGAGCGCCGAGAGCGCGTCATACCGGATGGTGACGACGTACTGGGAGATGGCGGCGTCCTTCGTGACGGCGGGGGCGATCGACGCGGCCATGTTTCACGCGTCGAATACCGAGTATGTGGCGGTCTTCTCGAAGCTCGCGCCGCACCTGGCGGAGCTGCGCCAGATCGCGGGTCTGCCCGACTACCTGACCCACCTGGAGCAGGTGGTCGCGGGCATCCCCGACGATGGCCAGAAGATGGCGGCGATCCAGCGCTTCCTCGCGCACCCGGCGCGGAGGAAGGCGGGCTTCTAGAAAACGTCGAAAACGTCGAAACGTCGAAGCGTAACCTGAAAAAAACCCCGAATCGCCAAATCCGGGGTTTTTCACAGTGACGTTTTGACGCTTCGACGTTTTGACGCTTCGACGCTTTGACGCTTTTACGGTAGTACTCCCAGCTCCCGCAGCCGCTGGCGGGCGCCGCCGTCATTCTGATTCATCTGCAGTGCCTGCCGGTACGCCGCGATGGCGGCCGCGGTGTCGCCCCGCATCCGGAACATCTCGCCCATCGTCGTCTGGGTCTGCGAAGACTGCGGATAGAACTCCGCATTCAGCCGCAGCAGCGCCAGCGCCTCCTCGAACTTGCGCGACTGCTGGAGCGGCTGGGTCGCCTGGATCAGGGTAGACTCGCCGAAATCATAGGCCGCGCGCCCGTAATAGCGCTCGCGCAGCGCGCGGTAGGCGCGGACCGCCGAATCGGCGCCGCCGGCGAGGGCCGCGTTGGCGACCACGTCGCTCAGCGCCCGCGGCACCGCGACGCCACGATGGCAGGTGGTGCACTGCACCTCGACTGACGGCTGCTCGCGCTGCGCGATCTGGTTCAGGTGCTGCGTATTGATGGCCTGCACCATGCGCAGCATGATGCGCGCGGTTTCCTTGGTCGGCTTGTCGTCGGACGCGAAGTCGAAGGTCGAGAGATCCTGGCCTTCCTGCCCCACGTGGCAGAAGGGGCAGCGCACGCCGAGGGCGTTCGTAAATCCGCGCATCACGCCGACGACGTCACGGACGGACATCGTCGCCGGCAGCACCTTGATGTTGCGCAGCGTGTCCGGGGGGAAGCGGCCTGCCTGCGCGCCCAGGGCGGCGGGCAGCAGTATGAGAACGGCGGTCAGACGGGCGATGGGCATCGGCGCTCCGGATCGGGGATGGAGCCAAGATATCGCGCGGAAGCAGCCGTTGCAGCGGGTTCGCAGAATCCGGACAAACCAAGAATCTAGAATCTAGATTCTAGATTCTAGATTCTGTCTCATGGCTCCACCACCACCACCGTAAACGACCCCGGCACCATCTGCGGGCGCGGACGCGGCTGTCCCGCGACCGGATCGGGAGCGGGGGCGTACTGGGCGGCGGGCATATAGACGCGGTGGGTGCGTGGATCCACGGTGATGGTGCGCGCGCCGCGCTGCGTCGGCACCGTCGCGACCACGCTGAAGCGGTCGGGCGCGTCCTCGTGGACGATCGTCACGACCCCCTCGCCGCAGGCCGCAAACGCGAGCCCGGTCGTGGGGTCGAAGGCGACACCGTCGGTACCGTCGCCGATGGGCAGCGTGGCGATGACGCGGCCGTTGTCGGTGTTGACGACGGCCATCAGCTTGTTGGAGCATACCGCGAACAGCCGGTGGTGCACCCGGTCGATCGCCAGGCCGGACGGCTCCTCGCACGGCGCCAACGAGTACTTGCCGAGCACCTGCAGCGTGCGCGCGTCGAAGACCGCGACCTGGCTGCTGTCCTCGATGTTCACCCAGATCTTCCCGTTCAGGTCGGTCTGCGCAAACTCGGGCTTGCCGCCGAGCGGCACGGTGCCGAGGACGGTGTGGTTCGTCGCGTCGATGGCGGTGGCGTTCTGGCTGCGCCCGTTGAACGTGAACACGCGGCGGGAGAAGGGATCATAGAGGATGGCGTCGGGGTTGGCCGCGCCGACCTTCACGTTCCCGATGGTCGCGAGGGTCGTGTAGTCGAAGATCGTCATGGAGCTGTCGCGGCCGTTGCTGATGAAACCCTTGTTGAGCTCCGGCGCCACGGCGATGCCGTGCACCCCCGGCGTATTGGGGATGTCGCCGATGACGGTCCCGCTGTCGGTGCTGACCACCATCACGTGGGTGCCGCGCGACAGGAACAGCCGGCTCCTCGTGGTGTCCACGAGCGGGTAGTCCCAGCCGCCGTCGCCGCCGACGTTGAGGTGGCGGCTGACGTGATAGGACGGCGCCTGGGCGGCGGCGGCGGATGCCGACGCCATGGCAGCAACCGCAAGGAACATGATTCGCCTCATGAGCAACCTCTAAAAAAAAAGGAAAGTGCCCCACGATGATACGCCGGGCGACCGCGAGGGTCGCCCCTACAGTATCCGTCGGCCGATGGCCCGGCCGATGAACCGGAGCCGGTCGCCCCAGGGCATGCGGCCCAGCGTCGTGCGGACGACGCCACGGGTGAAGAACGTCTTCGTCGAGTAGTCTATCGCCGTGTCGATGACAATGGGATGACCGCCCCCGGTGACCTCGGCCACCCGGGCCAGCGCGCCCGGAATCCCGGCGTCGGTGTCGAGCTTCAGGCATTCCACCCCCAGCCCGGCGCACAGCGGCGCGACGTCGTAGTCGGGCAGCACGCTCGCCGTCTTGCGGTTCATGGCCATGTCCTGGAATTGGGCGATCTGTGCCAGCTCGCGGTCGCGCAGGATGAAAAATGCGACCCCCACGCCGTGGTGCGCCGCGGTCAGCAGCTCGAGGCCCGTCATGAGGAAGGCTCCGTCGCCGACCAGCGCCATGACGGGGCAATCGGGGCGTGCCAGCCTGGCGCCGATGGCCGCCGGCGCCGAGTAGCCCATGCACGAGTAGTCCACCGGCGCGAGGAACTTTCCGGGCTGGTCGAGCGACAGCATCTCCATCGCCAGGAAGGTCCCGTTGCCGCTGTCGGTGCAGTAGATCGTTTCCGGACCAAAACGTTCCTGTAGCGCGCTGATCAGGCGCCACGGCGAGACCCGCGCCGACACCGCGCCCGCCCACTCGGCGCGCACCGCGCTCCGCCCAGCCGCCATCGCGGCGCGGAGCAACGCGTTGCGGGTGTTACGCCGATGACCGCCTAACGCCTGGAGCAGGGCGCGGACCACCAGCGCGGCGTCGCCGGTTACGGTCGCGTCGGCCGGATAGTTGCGGCCGAAGACGAGGGGATCGACGTCGGCATGCACGAACGGCCGCGGCACGGCGAAGCTGTAGCTCCCCGTGGCCACCTCGCCGAACTTGCAGCCGATGGCGAGCGTCGCATCGCAGCGGCCCGCGACCTCGCGCGCGAACGGCGGCGCGGCGGCGCCGAAGCCCGGCCAGAGCGCCAACGGGTGCGACTCCGGAAACACGCCCTTCCCCTGGAAGGTCGTCGCGACGGGCGCTTCCAGCCGCTCGGCCAGCGCCACCAGGTCCGCACCCGCGCCCGCGGCGCCCAGGCCGAGGTAGAGCAGCGGCTGCTCGGCACGCGACAGCAGCGCGGCGGCACGCTGGATTTCCGTCTCTGATGGCTGCTCCGCCGCCGCCGCGGGCGGCATCTCGAGCACCGCGTCGTGGGTGGTGAGATACAGGTTGGCCGGCACCTCCACGAAGACCGGGCCGGGGGCACGCGACCGGGCGACCCGGCACGCGGCGCGGATGGAGGCATAGAGGTCGCGCCCGTTCTCGGGACGAAACTGCGCCTTCGTGACCGCCTTCACCATGGCGGCCTGGTCCACGTCGTGCAGCTGGAACGCCTTGCCGGTGTCACGGCGGATGCCGCATCCCAGCACCAGCATCGGGATGTTGTCCAGGTACGCTTCGGCGATGCCGCTCATCGCGTGGGTGAGGCCGGCGCCCGGCACCACGTTGGCACACGCCATCACGCCCGAGGCGCGCCACACGCCGTCGGCCATGAACGACGCGCTCTGCTCGTCGGTGACGAGCACCAGGCGCACCACGCCCGCCTCGGCCACCGCGTCGTAGAGCTCGATGTTGTGGGTGCCCGGAATGCCGAAGGCGAACGGAATGCCCTCGTCCGCGAGCGCGCGCGCGACGATACGACCCCCGGTGAGCGACATCAGGCGGCTGCCAGGAGCGCAGCCACGTCGCGGCGAATGCCTTCGGCGACGCGGTCGGCGAGCGCCATGACGGTCAGGTAGGGATTGATCTCCAGCGAATCGGGGAAGAGCGACGCATCGGCGACGTAGAGCCAGGGCACGCCGTGCACCCGTCCCCAGCCGTCGGTGACCGAGTCACGAGCCGTTTCCCCCATCGCGCAGCCACCCATGAGGTGTGCCGCCGACACGGAGATGCGGCCCGGCAGAAAATGTGACGCGTCGATGAGCGCGTCGGCGCGGCCGGCGTCGACACGCTCGATGAGCGGCGGATCGGCCGACGGCGCGTGCACGCGCAGCGCGCCGGCGCCGAAGAAGATTCTGGCCGACGCGCGAGTCGCGCGCACCATGGCGTCGATCGTCTCCGGGGTGAAGCGGTAGTGCACCACCGGCTCGCCCTCCGCGTTGACGCTCACGCGGTTGTGCGGCACCGCCTTGTCGCAGGCGAGCACGAGAATCATCTGGAGCCGCGGGAAGGCGCGCATCAGGGCGCCGTGCGCGGCGCCAAACCCGGTGAGGTTCTTGGCCGTCGTGAAGGGAAAATACATGCACGTCTCGAGGACGTAGCCTTCCTCCACCGCTCGATCCACGAAGAAGCTCTTGGGGTGGCCGACGTCGTTGGTAATCGGCTGCGCATGCTCGCCCACGAGAATGTGCGCCGGGTGACAGGTAAAGCCGTGACCCAGGGTCGGCAACCGCGGCCCGAAACCGGAGCGCAGCAGCAGCGACGGCGAGCCGACCGCGCTGCCCGCCACCACGACGATCTTCGCGCCGACGCGGTACTCCCCGGGCGCCCACGATGACGGCAGCCCCTTGCCCCCGGGAGCCTTGTCGCTCACGCGCACCTGGAGCTCGCGATCCCCGACCCGGCGGACATCGGCGCGCGTCACCACTTCGACGCCATTGCGCTCGGCCTCGGGCAGCTGCACCCGGTTGGTCCCCTGCTTGGCCGCGTTGGGGCAGCCGAGATTGCACAGCGACGAACCGAGGCAGCCCCGGAGGTTGAGGGGAAACTGCTCGGCGTGATATCCCGCCGCCGCGCAGCCTTCCACAAAAAGGCGGTTGTTGTCGTTGAGAAGATGGGGTTCGAGCAGATGCACGTTGTTCTGGATCTTGAAACGGTTCGACCGGCGCGCGATGTCGGCGTGCGTCAGGTCCGGGACGCGCCAGCCATCGATGACGCGCTCCGGCGCGACCAGCGACGTGCCAGTGTACACCACGGTCGAGCCCCCGTACGCCCGCCCGAACGCCAGCGTCATGGTGCCGTCGGCGGTGAGGAAGCCGCCGCTGTCCTCATACAGGGCGCCGGCCATTTCGACTTCGGCGCCGGTGAATTCATCGTCGGCGAGCTTCGGCCCCTTCTCGAGCAGCAGAATGCGCACGCCATCCCGGCACAGGGGACTGAGCTCCTGCGCCACGGTGCCGCCGCCCGCGCCGGAACCGATGATGACGATGTCGTACCCGCGCTCCATCAACCTCTCGCCTGCCAGCCGCGCGGATGCGCGCGATAGCCAATGGCCGCGGCACCCTCGGGGCGCGCGTAGTAACCCATGAACACCAGGGTGCGGATGCCCCAGACGCCGCGGCGCAGCAGCAACAGCGGGGCACTCTGCAGACGCCCCAGGAACCGCTCGCGCGCCTCGGGGCCGAGGGCGCGAAAGCGCCGGCCCGTCGTCAGGAGGGGCAGCAGATCGATGGCGCGCACCAGCAGCGCCAGCTGGCGGCGCATGCGCGCAGGGCGCTGCGCCAGCGCATGCTCGATGATGGCCTCGACGCCGGCCCAGGCCTGCTCGCCGAGCGATGCGGTCTCGGGAACGACAGTGCGCGCGATCGCGCGAAACGCGGGTCTGATCGGAGCGAGAACGAGATCGGCCATCGGCCCCAAAGGTGCGTGCGACACGGGCGAGCCGCCAGCGGCGCCCCGGGGACATCCCGATCATACGATATCATGGCGTCTGGCCGACGCTCTGCGCGGACGCTAGGTTTGACCCCGATGCAGGGTCCGCCCCCATATCGAGGCGGTCAGCGTGGCTTCACGCTGATCGAGCTGGTCATCGTCGTCATGGTGATCGGCATTCTTGCGGCCCTCATCACGCCGCGCTATCGGCAGTCGGTGATGAAGGCCCAGGGCGCCGACGTTGCGACCCGGGTGGAAGCCATCAACGTCGCACTCAAGGAGTACGAGGCGGACCACGATTCGCTTCCCACCGTCACCGAACCCGCCGGCCCGCCGGCCTGGCTGAGCCCGTACCTGACGCGCGATTTCTTTCACGGCCCC
Organism: Gemmatimonadota bacterium; assembly: GCA_043735145.1. Taxonomy (GTDB): domain Bacteria; phylum Gemmatimonadota; class Gemmatimonadetes; order Gemmatimonadales; family JACORV01; genus DASXPG01. Next base: position 6,800 of record JAYTEN010000193.1, read on the forward strand.
AGCGACATCACCTGGCAGTATTCCAAGACCTCGTCGAGCCAGCGCGCCATGCTGATCATTGCCGCGGGCGTCCCGGACGACGCCCAAATACTCATTGCCGCCGACGCGGCGCTGGGATCGATCTCCATCATGCTGGGCGGCGGGACCAGCCTGCTCGTCTCGCTGACCGAATGACCCGGCATTCACCGCCGCAGGCGCCATCCGGACCCGAGCCGTCCAACCGCGACAAAATGAAAGACGCCGTGCAGCAGCTCCTTCAGCAGAAAGCCGAAGAGCAGGCGACCACGCGCGCCGATGTCGCAATAACGAAGGAACGCAGCCAGCGCAGGGCGCGCACACGGTACTTGCAGGCATTCGCGCTGTTGGTGCTTCTGGTCATCGCCGTGGTATTTGCCATTCCGCAGTGGAGGCACCCTTTTGCTCCGCCCGGGGGTGCCCAGGCCGAGCACGATGCCCGCCAGGCGCTGGTCTTCGCCGCCAACCTGGTGGACAACTACGAGCATCAGACGGGTCGGCTCCCGGGAAACTTTTCGCAGCTTGGCGTCAGCCTGCCGGGCATCGCGTACCTGCGAACGGCGGACAGCTGGGTTCTCTCGATCCGCGCCAACGGCCGGGACTTCGCCATCCAGAAGGGAGACGACAAGGCGGCCTTCCTGGCGGGGCGCTGAGCGGCGTCCACCATACGGCTGTCCACGGCCGGGAAAGGTGACTGTCCTCAGTTAGAGACGACGAGAACACCTCAAAATCAATAACTTCTTGATCTGCATATAGTTACATGGTGGCACGGCCAATGCATCCAGCTTCAGTCATGAACACCACCCGCGCGTTCGCCGCCCTCGTTGCCGTGACCTTCCTTGCTGCAGAAGGTCTTCATGCCCAGCGCCGTGGGACCGACGGCTCCGGCAGCGGCGGTCGCAGCACCCCGAGCGGCGGGGGTTCCTCGTCCGGCGGGAGCCGGAGTGGCGGCTCATCCGGCGGAAGCCGGAGCGGGGGTTCATCCGGCGGAAGCGGGAGCAGCGGCACGTCCGGCGGATCTTCGCGTCGTGGGGAGGGCTCCGGCTCGGGCACGAAGAGCGGCGGCTCGACGCGCGACAATCGCGCGGGCGACTCGGGCTCGTCAGGCACGACGGCCTCTGCGACCGGGGGCTCGACCGCCCGCCCGCGCAGCGGCAAGATCGGCGCGGTTCGCCGCGACGCCAACACCGCGGCCCGCGATCACGGCGCGACCGTGTTCGTGGACCGCGGCGTCTACCTGGGCGGCACCTGCTTCGACTGTGATTACTGGGGCTGGTATGGCCGGCGCTGGGGCTGGTATCACGGCGGCTACTGGTATCCCGAGCGGCGTCGGCAGCACTGGGACGACGGCGACGACAACGGCGACGACAACGGCCAGGGATATGACGACTATCCGTACGCCGGCGCCGACAGCGCCGATGCCGGGTTCGTGCAACCGCACGTGCAGCGTCATCACACCTTCGGCGCGGTCACCGGCCAGTACTTCTCGGACGCCGGTTCGGGCACCAGGGCGGGACGCTTCGGCATCGAGGGCGCGCGCGGGATCCTGCGCGGCGAGATCGAGTACGCCGGATACGTGGAGCCGACGGCCACCACGATCGACCGGCTGCACACCTTCCGTCTCGCCGTCGGCATCCAGCCGCGTCTGGGCAACCAGGGCTATTTTGTCGCCGCGATCGGCGTGCGAGGCCTGGTGCTCAACAACGGCGGGCAGAGCGCCGGCGGTCCCGAGGGCGAGCTGGGAGTGCAGCTGCTGCCGCGCAAGCCGTTCGGCCTGAACATCAC
>JAYTEN010000194.1:0-2232 GCA_043735145.1 Gemmatimonadota bacterium
CGAGATCCGGCGCGAGCGCCAGCAGCTCCAGGACGACATGGAGCGCCTGCGCGGACGCGTGCATTCCCTGTCGGGCGAGCTGAACAACATCGAGCGGCAAGTCGCGCTGTCGGGGCGGGCCGTCAGCGAGCTGGATCTCCAGGTCACCCGCATGGGGTCGCGCATCGACAGCACCACCGTGGACCTCATCGTCGCCCAGGATGCGCTCGCCGAGCAGCGGGCCAAGCTCCAGCACCGGCTCACCGAGATCACCAAGCGCGGGCCGCTCTATACCTTCCAGGTGATCCTCGCCGCCGAGTCGTTCGGCGACCTGCTGTCGCGCTACAAGTACCTCTACCTCGTCAGCCGGCAGGACCGCGCGCTGCTGTCCGACGTCGAAGCGCTCCGCGATACCGTCACGTCCCGGCGCGACGGACTGCTCAACCTGCGCAGCTCCATCGCCAACCGGCGCGACGAGCGCGCGGAAGAGAACCAGCGCCTCCAGGATCTCGAGCGCCTGCGCCAGCAGAGCCTGCGCGAGTCGGAGCGCCAGGCGCAGCGCGTGGAGCAGCGCCTCCAGCAGCTCGCGCGCGACGAGGCCCGCGTCAACGACCTCATCGCCGGACTCGAGCGGCGCCGGCGCGCCGCCCTGGCCGCCGCCGCCGCGCGACCCACGCCGGGCCGGCCCGCGGCGCCGACGGCGTCGACCACGGCGCGGGTGCGCACCACCGACATCGGCCAGCTGGACTGGCCGGTGAACGGCGAGATCGCCTACAACTTCGGCCGCCAGGCGGGGCCGGGAAACACGACGATCCGCTGGAACGGCATCGGCATCAGCGCGCCGGTCGGCACCCCGGTGCGTTCCGTCGGCGCGGGCACCGTGCAGGTCGTGACGCAGATGGCTACCTACGGGCTCTGCGTGATCGTGGACCACAACGCCGGTTTCTACAGCCTCTACTGCCAGCTCCAGTCGGCCGAGGTGCGCGAGCACCAGCAGATCGAGCGCGGCACCATCGTGGGCCGCACCGGCGGCGCAAACTCGGACGAAGGGCCGCACCTGCACTTCGAGATGCGCGGCGACGGTGGCCGGCCCCTCGACCCCATCCAGTGGCTGCGGCGCCGCGGATGACCGAGCACGTCGTGAAGGTCTGCGAGACCTGCGGCCGGTTCCGCCGTTACGACCCGGCCGACACCTTCTGCGTCATCTGCGGCTACGATACGCTCGCCGCCGCGTGCGCGTGCGGGCGCGGCCTCGAGTACGCGTTGGACGAACCGGAAGAAGGCGGGCTCCACTGCCCCTCCTGCGGCCGGGACTGGCGGAAAGCCTCGCTAGGCGGCTGAAACGCAGCCCCCGGGTGGCGGGGTTGCGTTACTGCGTTTCGGCGGGCGAAATTCAGTCCATGTCCGACGAACCGCTGTACAACCTCCGGCAGCTCGCAGAACAACTGAGTTTTCCGGAGAGCACCATCCGTTATTATCGCGACGCCTTCATCGACCAGATTCCCTCGGTCGGGACCGGGCGCCGCCGCCGCTATCCGGCGCAGGCCGTCGCGGTCCTGCGCACCATCGCGAAGAGCTACGCCTCGGGACGGTCCCGGGCGGAGATTATCGTAGCCATTCACGAGCGTCCCGGCGCCCCCGCCCAGGCCGTGACCGCGCTTGCCGCCGAGGCGCCGCACCGCAGCATGCCCCTCGAAGAGGTCACGAATCTCGATCTCCTCGCGGCGATTCTCGATGGCGAGCGCGAGCAGCGCGACGCGCTGTGGCAGATGGCGAAGGAAATCGTCCGGCTGACCGAGGTGCTCGAGGGCCAGGACAAGGTCCTGAACGAAATCGCGGACCAGGCGGGGGTGGGAGTCGGCGGACCGCCGCGCCTGTCCCGCAAGGCGCCCGCCCAGCTGCTTTCAGCTTCACCGGCCGCGGCGCCGTCCGCCGACACCGCCGGATTCCCCGACGAGCCCGAGCACGACCCGAAGCTCCGTCATTCCATGGCGCACGAGAAGCTGGACGACGCGGTGGCGTCGACGGCGCAGACGCCATTTTTTGCAGCCGCGCCCCTGGTCCCATCGGAGCCGCTCCCGCCACCGCCGTTCGATTCCGCCCATCGAGAGCCGCCGGCCGACAGCCCCGATGATACGCATCACGTCACGGAAATCGAGCCGCTGCCGCGCTTCGCGTCGGCCCGCGACGATTCCGACATGGAGCGCCTGCGCTCCGAGCTCGAGAATGAGCGCGCGCTGGTCGAGCGGCTGC
>JAYTEN010000195.1:0-9061 GCA_043735145.1 Gemmatimonadota bacterium
CGATCAGGAGCCGGTCGCTGCGCGGGACGTTCTGCTTCGCCAGCTCGGCCTCCACCGCCGCCGTCTGGCCCACCAGCTGGATCACGACGTCGGCCGGCAATTCCGTCAACGCGAGCGCGGCGCCGGCGACCGGCGATACCGGCGCGTCGTCACCGCCCATCGCGTCGATCGCAACCCGGATCACCCTCAGTCGTCCTTAACGAGGCCCGGGACCTTCTTGCCGGCGTAGTAGCCGCACTCCTTGCAGGCAATGTGCGGACGGCGCGGCTGGCCGCACTTGGGGCACGGGTTCAGCGTGGGCGCCACGGCCTTGTAGTGCGTACGGCGCTTGCGCTTCCTCGACTTGGATGTGCGTCTCTTCGGTACGGCCATGGCTCTGCGCTCAATCCTTCCTTGGGGTATCGTCGGTGAGACGCTTCAGTGCGTCCCATCGCACATCGGTAACCGGCGGGCATTTGCAGGGCCCGTCGTTGAGGTTGGCGCCGCACCGCGGGCACAGCCCCTTGCAGTCGGGCCGGCATTCCACGAAGTGCGGCACGGCGAGAAAGATTTCCTCGCGCAGCGGCTCCGTCAGATCCAGCACCTGCGTCCTTGCGGGGATGACATAGCAGCCGTCACCCTCGGGGGTCTCGTCGTCCGCGGCGAAAATCAGCCCGCGGGATTCGGCAATGGGCACTTCGACGTCAACCAGGCAACGGCGGCATTGGCTGCGCACCAGGGTGCTGAAGGAGACGCGCCAATAGTACTTCTCTTCGCCGGCGCTGCTGAAGCGACCCGTGACCTCGACCGGCGCCGCGAGCTCGACCTCGAGCCCGGCAAAGGCGGGGTCATTGGGGGGCACTTCGCCGACGGTTTCCACCGACCCGGCGTGCGCCGAAGAAAGGGGCACGCGAAGCATAGCCCACAAAGCTAACTCGTTGTGCCGTATACTGGAAGGGCGCGCGGCCCTACTTCAGGCCAATTCCGCTTCCGTAAAGAAAAACCCGATCTCCCGCCTGGCGTTCTCGTCGCTGTCCGACGCGTGGATCGCGTTGCGCTCCTTGGACTCGGCGAACAGCGCCCGGATCGTGCCGGGGGCGGCTTCCTTCGGGTCCGTGGCGCCGATGGCGTCCCGGAGCTTCTGGACCGGATTGGCGGCCTCCAGGGCCATCGGGATGCAGGGGCCGGAGGTCATGAAGGTGACCAGCGACCGGTAGAAGGGCCGTTCCTTGTGGACGGCGTAGAACGCCTCGGCCTGGGCGGTGGACAGCGTGACCATCCGGGCGGCCCGGAGGGTAAAGCCCCCCTGCTCGAGGTGGGCGAGGACTTTGCCGGCTTTGCCTGAGGCAACGGCATCCGGCTTGATGATTGCAAGCGTCAGCATCGATTCCTATCCAGGTTCTAGGTTCTAGGTTCTAGGTTCTCAGGTCTACGTTCCCAGCAGTTTGCGGACGATATCGCCGCGGGTCAGAAATCCTACCAATGCACCGTCGCGAGTCACCGGAAAATGATCGACGGATTTTGAGAGCATCAGCGCCGCCACGTCGGCGATCGACTGATCTTCGGACAGGCAGAGCACCGACCGGTCCATCACGTCCTTCACCAGCACGTCGCCGGGCTCGACGCCCGCGGGCAGCTTCGTCCCCTTGCCCGGGCGCTTCACCGCGCGGTACTGCCCGGTCGACAGCGCCGACACCGTCTGCGGCAGCAGGTAGCGCAGCAGGTGCCCGTCGCTCAGGATGCCGAGCACTTCGCCGCTCGCGCCGGTCACCGGGACGGCGCGCACCCTGCGCCCGAGCATCAGGTCCGCGGCGTCGCGCAGCTTCAGGTCCTGGGCCACCGACGTCACGGCCGTGGTCATCAGGTCGCCCACGGTGACGTCGGGCGGCACCGGTGCCTCGGCGATGGCCGGCATCGCGAGCACATCCTCGGCCGAGGTCGCGGTGTGGAGCGTTTTCAGCGTCTCGTCGTTCGACAGCGCGCCCGCCACCGCGCTCATCGCGCGCAGAAAGCCCGACGGGTCGCCCGTTGGCGCGATGATCAGCACCACGACCCGCGCGCAGCGGTTGGGATCGCTCGCCAGACAGAGCGGCTCCGGCGCGACGCCGAGCGCGATGGCGAGCCCGGCCGCGGCGTCGGTCCGGAAGTGCGGCAGGAAGGCCCGCCCCGTCACCGATACGATGTCCTCGGGCCACTCGGTCTTGAGAATCTCCGTCAGCCGCGCGTCGTCCTTCACGGCCCCCGACGCGGCGAGCGCCTTCGCGAGCTGCCGCGTCGCGTCGCGCACGCTTCGGGCCTTGAGGGGCACGAGGATGCGGCGCGCGTCGAGCAGCTCCCGGAGCTTCAGATGCGCCCGCGAATCAATTCGACGACGTCGGCGGGACGCTTCATCACCGCAATCCCCGCCGCCTCGAACGCCGCCATCTTCTCGGCCGCGGTGCCCGAGCTGCCCGAGATGATCGCGCCCGCGTGGCCCATGCGGCGGCCCGGCGGCGCGGTCTGCCCGGCGATGAAGCCCACCACCGGCTTCTTCATGTGCTGCTTTACGAACTCGGCCGCCTGCTGCTCATCGGTGCCGCCGATCTCGCCCATCATCACCACGGCCTTCGTCGCGGGGTCCGACTCGAACGCCGCGAGGCAGTCGATGAAGTTGGTCCCGATGATCGGGTCGCCGCCGATGCCGACGCACGTGGTCTGGCCGATGCCGGCGCGCGTCAGCTGGTACACGACTTCGTAGGTCAGCGTCCCCGAGCGCGACACCAGGCCCACGGGGCCCGGCATGCAGATCTGGCCCGGGATGATGCCGACCTTGCACTCCCCCGGCGTGATGAGACCCGGGCAGTTGGGGCCGATGAGGCGCGCGCCCTTCTCCTTCACGAACGGGTAGACGCGCGTCATGTCGAGGACGGGCACGCCTTCGGTGATGCAGACGACGAGCTTGATCCCCGCGTCGGCGGCCTCGAAGATGGCGTCGGCGGCAGCCTTCGCGGGCACGTAGATGACCGACACGTTGGCGCCGGCCTGCTCCACGGCGTCGGCCACGGTGTTGAAGATCGGCACCGTGCCCTCGAAGGTCTGGCCGCCCTTCCCGGGCGTGACGCCCGCCACCACGTTGGTGCCGTACGCCATCATAGACTTCGCATGGAAGCTGCCGTCGCGGCCGGTGATGCCCTGGATGACGAGCCGGGTGTCCTTGTCGATGAAGACGCTCACGCGGCCTTTCCTCCCGTCACGTGCGCGACCGCCTGCTTCACCGCTTCATCCATGTCCGTCAGCGCCGTCATGCCCACGCCCTTCAGGATCTCGATCGCCTCTTTCTCGTTGGTGCCCGTCAGGCGGATGACGATCGGCACCTTGACCTCGAAGCTCTTCGTCGCGGTGACGATGCCGTTGGCCACGTCGTCGCAGCGGGTGATGCCGCCGAAGATGTTGAAGAGGATCGCCTGCACGTGCGGATCGGCGGTGATGATCTTCAGCGCGTCCACCACCTTCTGGGGATTGGACGAGCCGCCGATGTCGAGGAAGTTCGCCGGCTCGCCACCGTAGTATTTCACCAGGTCCATCGTCGCCATCGCGAGACCGGCGCCGTTGACGATGCAGCCCACGTTGCCGTCGAGCTTGATGTAGGTGAGGTTCGCGTTGCGCGCCTGGACCTCGGCCGGATCTTCGGCCGTCTCGTCGCGCAGCGCCGCGATCAGCGGCCGGCGCTCGAGCTCGTTGTCGTCCACGACGATCTTGGCGTCGAGCGCGAGGACCTGGCCGTCGGGCGTGACCACCAGCGGGTTGATTTCGGCCAGCGATCCCCCGGCATCCACGAAGGCCTGGTAGAGCTTCACGAGGATGTCCGCCGCCTGGCGGGCCTTCGCGACATCGTCGTACAGCTTGAAGGCGAGACCGAGCGCCTGGTGCGGCAGCAGCCCGTACCGCGCGTCCACCCGCTGCTTGAAGATCTTCTCGGGCGTCTTCGCGGCGACTTCCTCGATATCGATGCCGCCGGCGGGGCTCACCATGAAAGTCGCGCTGCGCGTGGCGCGATCGATGATCACGCCGACGTAGGCCTCGCTCGCGATGTCCGCGGCCGGGGCAACGAGCACCTGGTGCACCGTCAGGCCCTTGATCTGCATGCCCAGGATCTTCGTCGACAGGGCCTCGGCCTCGGCCGCCGTCTTCGCCAGCTTCACGCCGCCGGCCTTGCCGCGGCCGCCCGCGTGCACCTGTGCCTTCACGACGACCTTGCCGCCGAGCGACTCGGCGATCCGGCGCACTTCGGCGGGGGTAGAGGCGACATCGCCCGGCGGGACCGGGATGCCGGCCTTTCTGAGCAGGTCGCGGGCTTGATACTCGTGAAGATTCATAAGCTCCTGGTTGAATCAGTGCGCACTATCTCGTGATCGACGTCCCTGCTTCACCGCGAACCGCCAGCAGGCCGTCCTTGAGCGCGGCGATCGTCGCGCGCTCCCCTCCACCTTCCACAAAACTTACCGCGGCTTCGACCTTGGGCTTCATGCTGCCGGCCCCCAGCGCGCCCGATGCGATGAGCGCCTTCGCTTCCGCAACCGTCAGGCGCGAGATCGCCGCCGCCTCCGGCGTGCCGTGGCCGCGATAGACGGCGTCCACGTCAGTGAGGATCATCAGCAGGTCCGCGTCCAGCGCGCGGGCGAGCATCGCCGCGGTGCGGTCCTTGTCGACCACCGCATCCACCCCTTCCCAGCCCTTCTGCGCGTCGCGGTAGACTGGTGGGCCGCCGCCGCCGGCCGCGATCACGATCGTCCCCGCCTGGACCAGCCGCCGCACCGAGTCGATCTCGACGATTCCCGTCGGCCGCGGGCTCGCGGTCAGGCGCCGCGTCCGGCCTTTGCTGTCGGCCCCGGTCGGCACGCCACGCTGCTCGAGACTCTTCCGGCTCCGCTCGCTCAGCGCGTGGCCGATGGCCTTCACCGGCGTGCGCAGCGAAGGGTCGGCAGGGTCCACGATCGTCTGCGTGATGACCGTGATGACGTCGCGCGACAGGCCGGCGTGGCTCAGCGCGTTCTGGAGCGACTGCTGGATCATGTAACCGATCCAGCCCGCCGTCTCCGCCACCAGGACGCCCAGCGGCAGCGGCTCGACTTCCGCCGCGGCGAGCTCGTTGCGGGCCAGCGAATCGCCGACCTGCGGACCGTTTCCGTGGACCAGCGCGATCTGCCAGCCCTCGCGAGCCAGCGCGACCACCGGTTCCAGGCTTTCGCGCGTGTGGCGGAACTGGTTGGCGATCGTGGCTTGCTCGGCCCCCGGTGCCAGGGCGTTGCCGCCCAGCGCGATGACGACCGTCCCGGCGCTCACATCACCCCTCGTGCGGGGGGCAAGCTAGACAAGGGGGTGGGGCTTCTCAAGGTCGGCTCCCCGAACCGGTGCGCGGGATACGGGAGTTGGGTGGCGGCGGCGCTGGATCGAGGTGCAAGGCGCGCCGCAGGTTGGTCCACGCCTGGCCGAACTTCTCCCAGTTTCCCGCTTGCCGGGCCGAGTCGAGGGCAAGGAATGCCGCCCGCGCCTGCGCCAGGTCGGCGGCCCCGATGACATGGACGGCCGGGGCGCCCTCGCCGCGGACCAGCGAGCGCGCCGCCTCGCGGGTATCGGTGCCGAAACCCACGCGGCTGCCGGCCAGCGCGCCCACTCCCTCGATGTGAATCGGTTCGTTGAGCCGCCCGGTGCTGAAGAGCAGCTGCGCATAGACAACGGTCCCCGCCGCCGGCACGGCGAGGACGGGCCCGCGATGAATCGCGTTGTCGGTCGTTCCGAGCGCCGCGCTCGCCGCGACCCACTCGGGCGCGGCCGCCATGCGCGCCCCGGCGGCATGCGGAGTCGCGACGTCGTTGCCTTCGAGTCGCAGCTCGACCAGCTCCAGCGCGCCCGCGGCGCTCGTGGTGCCCGCCGCCAGCGCCGCCAGGTGACTGACGCGGCTATCCAGCAGCGGGATGAATTGCCAGACGCGGGGCGCGCCGCCGTCGGGCGCGGCGATGGCGACGGTCGGCCGCTGGAGCGCGGCGTCATGGGCCGACTCGCTGGTGTCGCCCCAGAGGAGCGTCCATGGCTGTCCGCGCTCATCGCGCTCGCTGCGCCGGGCGAGCATCGCGGCCTGGCCGCCGAGGAGCCCCTCGGGATAGTGCAGCGCCCGGCGCACGCCGTCGGGAAGGCTCTCGGCCGGAAGCGGCGAGAGGCGCGCGCTGCGCGCGACGCTGGCCTCGAAGGCATTGGCGCCGGGGCGCATGTAGAACGCCGTCGCACCCGAGCCGGCATCCACCGTCACGACATAGGGCGACGACAGGAAATTCACGAGGTCGCCGCGCCAGCGGATCGGCTCCGCGAGCGGGAAGCGCTGCGACATCAGGTAGCCGTCCACGATCCACGTCAGCCGCCCGTCCACGATGGCGGCGCGCGCGGGGTCGAATCCGGCGAACGGATAGAGCCGCGCCAGGCGCGTCGGAATGTCGCGCCAATAGAGCACGCGGTCGGCGTTGCTGGTGTGCTCGTCGAGGAGCGGCGGCGACTGGAGCGCCCAGCCGAGCAGCAGCCGGCGCAGCATGTTCGAGAGGAGGATGCCGGGCGCGGGATCGGTCGCGGTGCCTTCATCGGGCCCGACGATGCCCAGCTCCGCGGCGTGCGGCAGGAAGCGCACCCGCGGCGCACCGGCGCGCAGCGGCGTCCCCGGCGGCGCGGTGTCGGCGGGATCGAGGCGAGCGAGAAACTCGGGACTGCCCGCGCGCAACGCGCCGCTGATGGCGACCGGCTCGCCGCCCCACGCCAGCGGACCGCGGTGCAGGGGCGTCCAGCGCGGCCTCGGCATCACGCGCTCGGCATGCGCGAAGTCGGTCTGCGCGACCGCGATGGCGGCAGGGCGGAGCCGGCCGGACGCGTCGCGCGCCAGGGCCGCGCTGACCGACCAGAGGCGCAGGTTCGTCGTGTCGCGCGCGATGTCGTCCAGCATCCGGCCGGGAAGCTCGGGCTGGCCGCTCCAGGCGTAGAGCCCGTCCAGGGCCTGCGTCAGCGCCGCGGCGCTTTCCGGCCGCACCTCGGCGGACGGAATCAGCCGCACCGGCGTGGCATGCAGGCCGAAGCCCTCGCGCGAATAGTTGTCGGTGAAGCGAGCGATCTGTACCGCCGTTTCCTGGTCGTCAGACGCGCCCCACGCTTCGGCGCTCACCGGGATCACCAGGCGCCCCAGGACCGTCGCGACGCCGAGGAGCGACCACATGATGAACAGCGGCATCGGCCGCACCCATCGCAGGGCGAGCACGCTGCCCACCGCGACGGCGAGGGAAAAGGCCGCGAGTGCGTGCGACGCGGGAATGCGGATGGTGCGGTCGGTGGCGTTCAGGGCGCCGTTCAGGTGGCCGCCGCCGGCGATTGTCTGGTAGGCGTCGATCTGGAACCCCCACGCGACGACCAGCGCGAGCGCGGCCAGGAGAATCACGAGGTGGGTGCGCGCGTGCGGCGTGATGCGCACCCGCCGGCCCGTGACGGCGAGGCTCCCGGTGACGGCGTAGAGGCCGATCACCAGCAGCGCGGCGAGCACCGCGAGCACGGCGGCGAGGAGGTGCAGGACCTCGAGCAGCGGCAGCACTGCCAGGTAGAAGGCGGCGTCGCGGCCCAGGAAGGGATCGGTCCGGCCGAAGGGCGCGGCGGCGCGCGCGAGGGCGACGTACTGGTCCAGGTCGCCGAAAGTGTAGGCGGTGGCGAGCGCGAGGAGCGCGGCGGTGCCCAGCGCGACGGCACGAAGGATGCGCGACGGTACCGCTTCGTCGATTTCGAGATTGCCGAGGCGACGCGGGAGATGCACGGCGCCGATCGAGGCGTAGACGCCGACGGTGTGGGCGGCGAACCAGGCCAGCGCCGCGGCGAAAATCGCCGCCTGCCAGCCCAGCGACCGGAGCAGCAGGGCGCGGTACCGCGCGCCCTGCCCCAGGTCGGCGAACCAGATGGCGTCGGTGTAGCGCAGCGCCAGCCACCGGCCGCCGAAGAGCACGACGAGCACGGCGGCGACGGCGAGTAGCGCCACACGTCGCCGGCTCATGCGTCGGGGACGCTGACCCCTGCGCCGGCGAGCACCTGCGTCGCCTCGCGGCGGATGCCGGCGAGCGCCGCGGCCGTCGTCGCCTCGAAGCGCATCACGAGAATCGGCTGGGTGTTCGACTGCCGGATCAGGCCCCACCCCTCCGGGGTCCGCCAGCGTACGCCGTCGATGGTGACCGTCGGGTACTTGGCGCCGAAATACTTCGCCGCGGCCTGGACGGCCGGGGCTTTCTTCGCTTCGGGGCAGTCCACGCGAATTTCCGGCGTCGAGACGAGGCGTGGCACGTCGGCGAGCAGGCGCGCGAGTCCCGTCCCCGATGCGGCGACGATCCGCAGTAGCCGCGCGGCGGCGTACATCGCGTCGTCGAAGCCGAGATAATCCGGCGGGCCGAAGAACATGTGGCCGCTCATCTCGCCGGCGAGGCAGGCGCCCGACTCCTTCATTTTCTTCTTGATGAAGGAGTGGCCCGTCATCCACATCACCGGTATCGCGCCCGCCTTCTCGAGGGCCTGCGGCAGCGTATCGGAGCACTTCACGTCGAAGATGACCTCGCGGCCCTTCCCCAGGCGTGCCGTCATATCGCGGCCCAGGATGATGAGCAGCTGGTCGCCGGCGATGATCGCGCCCGTTTCGTCCACCGCGCCGATGCGGTCGGCGTCGCCGTCGAAGGCGATGCCGAGCTCGGCCCCGGTCTCCTGCACCCTCGCGCGGAGGTCCTCGAGGTTGTGCGGCTCGGAGGGATCGGGGTGATGGTTCGGAAAGCTGCCGTCCGACTCGCAGAACAGCTCGACGATGTCGGCGCCCAGCGCCCTGATGAGCTGCGGCGCGGCGACGCTGCCGGTGCCGTTACCGCAGTCCACGACGACCTTGAGGGGCCGCGGCAGCGTCCCGATGCGGCGGATGATTTCCGCCTGGTAGGCCTCGAGCACCGGCGCGGAGCGGAGCGTGCCCTGCCCCTCGAGAAAGCGATCCGACTGGATGCGCTTCAGCAGTCCCTGGATGTCGTCGCCCGAAAACGGGAGGCCCTCGAGG
>JAYTEN010000196.1:0-8359 GCA_043735145.1 Gemmatimonadota bacterium
ACGTCGAAGCCGAGGTTGACGTTGGCGGTGAGTCCGTTGAGGAAGGCCAGCCGGTACTCGGCCTGCACGTTGCCGAGGCCGCGGAACGTCGCGCCATGGTCGGTCGCGAGATTCAGGGCGGCGACCGGATTGTCGGCCGACTGAAGGGTGTTGCCGGGCCATTCGTAGTAGCCGGTGGCGCTGGTCGGATCCAGCACCGGCTGCGTCGGCCCGAACTGGGCGGCGTTCGACAGCACGCCGCCGGGCGTGAACTGGTCAGAGGCCCGCGATCCGCGCAGGTTGGTCCGGATGCTCAGGCGGTCGTTGTAGAGACGCTGGGCGTAGTTCAGGCCCAGCGAGATGCGCTGGGTGTTGGTGCCGCGAATCACGCCGTCCTGGTTGAGATAGCCGAGTGACAGGCGGTACGACGAGGCCTGACCGACGCCGGCAACCGAAATGTTGTGGTCCTGGCCGAAGGCGGTGCGGTCGATGAGGCCGAACCAGTCGGTGTTCGCCGATCCGAGCTGGGCCAGCCGGTTGTTTCTGATGGTCGTATCGGCGATCTGCGTCACGGCGGCCCGGAACTGCGCTGCGTTCAGCATCGAGGGCAGGCGGGTCACGCTGGAAGACGAGAAGGTGCTGCTGTAGGTGATGATCGGTGCGCCGCGGTGGCCCTGCTTCGTCGTGATGAGCACGACGCCGTTGGCGCCGTTCGACCCGTAGATGGCCGCCGACGAGGCGTCCCGAAGCACCGTGATGCTCTCGATATCGTTCGGGTTCAGGAAGTTGAGCGGGTCGCGGCCGGCCGAGAGGCCGCCGCCGGCGCCGGTGCCCACCGGCATGCCGTCGATGACATAGAGCGGCTCGCTGCTGGCGTTGATGGACGTCGTGCCGCGGATGCGGATCGAGAGTCCGCCGCCCGGCTCGTTGTTGTCCACCACCTGGACGCCCGCGATCTTGCTCTGCATCAGGTCCGCGGGGCTGATGATGCGGCCGGTGTTGAAGTCCTCGGTCGTGAGCTGCGTGACGGCGCCGGTGATGTTGCCCGCGCGCTGCTCGCCGTATCCGACCACGACGATCTCCGACAGACCGATGGCCTGCGCCGTCAGGGCGAAGTCCACCGTGGCGGTCTGGCCCGCGGCGATCGAGACGAAGCTGGAGGCCGGCGCATACCCGATGATCCGGGCGCGCACCGAGTCGGCGCTCGCCGGCACTCCGCTGATGACGTAGCTCCCGTCGTCTTGCGACCGGGCGCCGCGCGCGCCGAAGATGACCGAGGCGCCCACCACCGGCTGGCGGGTCGTGGCATCCGTCACGTGGCCGCGGATGGTTCCGGTGGGCGCTTGCGCGCGAACCGGTGCCGTCCAGAGAACTGTCAGGAGTACACCGAACATGAAACGCATACGTCGCATACGCGCCTCTCTCAAGCTTGAGGTAGGTCTTGGCGGACGAAGCGTCCGCGGGCTGGTTTGTCTTGGTTTGGAACACCACTATGTTGTGGCTCGGCGAGCCGAACGTCAAGGCACTGGTCGGAAAGCTCTGCACCCCTTCATGCTGCCTTCCGACTTCGTTTAGCCGTGGCAGGCCGCCATTCTGTCACCAAAGCCTCAAGCTTGAAGGAAGGATGACACCATAAACCGCGCCGCTATCGTGCTTTGTGCCTTCGCCGCCGCCGCTCTGGCACCCCCGCTGGGGGCCCAGCGACCGCCCGTGCCGGAGCCGGGCTGGTGGAGGAACGGTGTGTGCTACGAGATCTTTGTCCGGTCCTTCTACGACAGCGACGGCGACGGGATCGGCGACCTGCGCGGCGTGACGGAAAAGCTTTCCTACATCAACGACGGCGATCCGGCCTCCCATCGCGACCTGGGCGCGTCGTGCATCTGGCTCATGCCGATCGCGCAGTCGCCGAGCTATCACGGGTACGATGTCACCAACTATTACGAGGTCAACCGGGATTACGGAACGACCGCGGACTTCAAGGCACTGGTAGCCGAGGCGCACCGGCGCGGCATCTCCATTCTCGTGGACATGGTGCTGAACCATTCCTCGTCCGAGCACCCCTGGTTCCAGTCGGCGCTGTCGGTCCCGGGGTCGCCCTACCGGGACTGGTACCGGTGGTCGGCCTCCGCGCGCCGGGTTCCGGGGTGGGGGGGCGAGGTGTGGCATCGCTCGCCGGTGCGGGACGAGTACTACTACGGCCTCTTCTGGAGCGGGATGCCCGACCTGAACCTCGGCAATCCCGCCGTGCAGGAGGAGACCCGCAAGATTGCCCGCTACTGGATCCAGGAGATGGGCGCCGACGGATTCCGCTTCGATGCCGTCAACCACTTCTTCGAAACGGATGAGAGCGTGCGGAACGCGCCCGCCGTGCATCCGTGGCTGCGCGACTACTCGGCCTATATCCACCAACTCGCGCCCGGGTCATTTACCGTCGGCGAGCTGTGGGACAGCACCAGCGTGTTGCGCTCGTTCTATCCCGACCAACTCGACACCTACTACAACAAGGAGTTGTCCGACGCTCTCGTGGACGCGGTCCGCACTGGTTCGTCGCGGCTGCTCATCGCGGCGCTGCAGGACACGCAGCGCGACCTGCCGGCCGGCCGGTATTCCTTGTGGCTGCGCAATCACGACCAGGACCGGACGATGACGGAGTTTGGCGGCAACGTGGCGAAGGCAAAGCTCGCGGCCACGCTGCTGCTCACGCTGCCGGGGATCCCCTTCATCTACTATGGAGAGGAAATCGGGATGACCGGCGCCAAGCCGGATCCGCGGGTGCGCACGCCGATGCAATGGACGGCCCGGGGGGACGGTTTCACGCGCGGGCAGCCGTGGGAGCCGATGCAGCCGGATTCGTTCGCCGTCACGGTCGAGGCGCAGGACGGCGACTCGACTTCGCTGCTGAGCCTCTACCGCCGCATGATCCGCCTGCGCGCGTCGCGCCCTGAGCTGGGTGCTGCCGCGGAGTGCATCGTGGTGAATACGGGAAGCGATTCGGTCCTGGCATTCGTAAGGCGGGCTGAAGGAAGGTCGACGCTCGTCGTCGCCAATCTGTCGGGGAGCAGAACTGCCGCCCTGACGCTCTCGTCACCAGCTGCGGGGTTCCGGCGTCGCGCGCTCCGCGCGCTGGAGCCCTTCGAGGTGTTGATATTGTAGCGGCCGACCTTGTGTCGGCCCGTGGATCGCGGAAGACGGACGGACACGAGGTCCGCCCCTACGAATCGCGTTTTCTGAAGATCTTCTTCATCGCCCACTCGGCCGTCGTCGACAGCGGCCCCCGCGAGGCGCCGCCGAGGAGCGTGTCGAGCTCGTCGGCGAGCGCCGCGGCGCTCAGGTAGCGCTCTTCGCGATCCTTGGCCAGGCAGGTCAGGATGATCCGTTCGATGGCCTTGGACAGCTCGGGTGCCTTGGTGCGGGGCGGGGCGGGCGGCTCCTCCACGTGCAGGCGCGCGAGCTCGTACCAGTCGGAGGACCGGAAGGGCAGGTCGCCCGTCGCGGCCCGGTACATCGTGACGCCGAGGGCGTAGATGTCGGTGCGGCCGTCGAGCGGCATGCCCCGCGCCTGCTCGGGGCTGATGTAGTGCGGGGTGCCGAGGACGAGCTGCTTGCCGGTATTGGCAACGTAGCCGGCCACGGCTCGGGCGATGCCGAAGTCGGTGAGGACCGCGGTCCCTTCATCATTGAAGAGGATGTTCTGGGGCTTGATGTCGCGGTGGATGACACCGGTATCGTGCGCGAAGGCGAGGCCGCGGGCGATGTCGCGGGCGACGCGGGCCACGTCGGCCTCGGGGAGGCGCTTCTGCTCCCCTTCGATGGCGGTATCGAGTGATGACCGGAGCCTGGGCATGGCGAACCAGACGTCGTCGCCCTCGTGGCCGGTCTCCAGGATGCGGATGATATTGGGGTGGCGAAGCTGGCCGGCGACTTCGGCTTCATTGAGGAACCGGGCGGTGAACTGCTTGTCCCCGGCGTACTTGGGCTTCAGGACCTTGAGCGCCACGACCGGCTCGCCGGGCTTCCGGGCGGCCATGACCCAGGCGAACCCCCCGCCGCCGATGACGCCGCTGGTGGTGTAGGGACCGACGGTGGCGTGTGGTACAGCGGGAGGCTCGGTGCCCAGAAACCAGACCCCTTGAGAGTGGTCGGGACGTCGGTTAAGTTACAATGCTACGGCAAATTACAGAATAGCCCGGGGCGGCCGGGCGATCACACAAGGGATACGGTAATGAGTTTCGACAAGATGGCTGCGGCCAAGAAGTACCAGATCCATGAGACCGACTTCGGTTCGACCAAAGTCCAGATCTCTCTCCTGAGCGCCCGCATCAATTCGCTCACCGACCACTTCCGCCAGCACGCCAAGGACCATCACAGCCGCCGCGGGTTGCTGAAGATGGTGGCCCAGCGCCGGCGGCTGCTGGACTACCTGAAGCGCACCGATCTGACCGGTTACCGGTCGATCGTCGACGAACTCGGACTCCGACACTAGTCGAAGCGTCGAAACGTCAAAGCGTCAAAGCGCGAACATGTCACCGCTTCGACGCTTCGACGTTTTGACGTTTCGACGCATTCCAAACCCAACGAAAGCTGAGTAACCCATGATGCATGTCATCGAGCGGACCTTCGCGGGTCGCCCGCTCCGGATCGAAACTGGACGGATGGCCAAGCAGGCGCACGGTAGCTGTCTCGTGCAGTATGGCGACACGGTGGTGCTGGCCGCGGCGACCGTGGCCGACACGCCGACCCACCTCCCCTTCTTCCCGATGCTGATCGAATACCGCGAGAAGTTCTATGCGGCGGGCAAGATTCCGGGCGGCTTCCTGAAGCGCGAGGCGCGGCCGCACGACGAGGAAATCCTCGCCGCGCGCGTCATCGACCGGACGCTGCGTCCGCTCTTCCCCGAAGGCTTCAAGAACGAAGTGCAGGTCTTCGTCTACGTCATCTCGGCCGACCAGGAAAATGACGCCGACGTGCTGGGCCTGATCGCCGCGAGCTTCGCGGTCTCGAGCTCGAAGATTCCGTGGGCCGGCCCGATCGCCGGGGTGCGCGTGGGCCGGGTCGAAGGCAAGTGGATTCTCAACCCGACCTTCCAGCAGCTCGAATTCAGCGACATGGACCTGGTCGTCAGCGGCACCAAGGACTCGATCATGATGGTCGAGGGCGGCGCCGCCGAGGCCCAGGAGTCCGAGATTCTCGACGCCCTGAAGGTGGCGCAGAAGGGGATCCAGGAAATCGTAGCCATGCAGGAAGAGCTCCTCCAGAAGCACAGCGTCCCGAAGATGGAGTGGACGAAGAGCGAGCCGCCGGCCGCCCTGAAGGCCCGGGTCGAGGCCGTCGCCGCGCCGCTGCTGATGCAGGCGATGAACCTCGCCAACAAGTCGGAGCGGGTGCAGGCGCTGGGCGCCGTCACCGGCATGGTCAAGTCGCAGATCGACGCCGAGTTCCCCGACCAGGGCCGCGTCGTCGAGACGCTGCTCGAGGACATGCAGTACCACACCATGCGCAAGCAGGTGCTGGAAAAGGGCGAGCGCGTGGACGGCCGCGACACCACCACGGTGCGCCCGATCAACAGCGAAGTCGGCCTGCTGCCTCGCGTCCACGGCTCGGCGCTGTTCACGCGCGGCCAGACGCAGGCGCTCGTGACCACGACCCTCGGCAGCGTGGACGACGAGCAGCGGCTGGACAACATCGATTCGCCCAAGGAGTCGAGAAAGTCCTTCCTCCTGCACTACAACTTCCCGCCCTTCTCGACCGGCGAAGTACGCCCGATGCGCGGCACCAGCCGCCGCGAGATCGGTCACGGCGCCCTCGCCGAGCGCGCCATCACGCCGCTGCTCCCCGAGTACAAGGGCTTCCCGTACACCATCCGCATCGTCTCCGAGGTGCTCGAGTCGAACGGGTCGTCCTCGATGGCGACGGTCTGCGGCAGCTCGCTGTCGCTGATGGATGCCGGCGTCCCGCTCAAGGCGGCGTGCGCGGGCGTGGCGATGGGCCTCATCAAGGAAGGCGACAAGGTCGCCATCCTGACCGACATCCTCGGCACCGAGGACGCGCTGGGCGACATGGACTTCAAGGTTGCCGGCACCGAAGCGGGCATCACGTCGATCCAGATGGACATCAAGATCGGCGGCATCTCGATCGAGCTGATGTCGAAGGCGCTCGACCAGGCCAAGGTCGGCCGGCTGCACATCCTGAAGGAAATGGCCAAGACGCTGCCCGACCGCCGCACCGAGATGTCGAAGTGGGCGCCGCGGATCATCACCATCCAGGTCCGCCCGAAGGAAATCGGCAAGATCATCGGCCCCAAGGGCGCCACGATCCGCGAGATCGAGGAGCGTTCGGGTGCCAGCGTGAGCATCGATGACGACGGCGTGGTGACCATCGCTGCCGTCGGCGCCGAGGCCGGCACCATCGCGCGCGAGATGGTGGAGGCGCTGGTCCAGGAGCCGGAAATCGGCAAGACCTACACCGGCAAGGTGAAGACGACCACGGCGTTCGGCGCCTTCGTCGAGATCATGCCCGGCGTCGAGGGCCTGATCCATATCTCAGAGCTCCAGCACGGCCGCACCGATAAGACCGAGGACGTCGTCAAGAAGGGCGACGTCGTCACCGTGAAGCTGCTCGAGGTGGACGACCGCGGCAAG
Organism: Gemmatimonadota bacterium; assembly: GCA_043735145.1. GTDB lineage: Bacteria > Gemmatimonadota > Gemmatimonadetes > Gemmatimonadales > JACORV01 > DASXPG01. The sequence goes on from JAYTEN010000196.1 coordinate 6,618, forward strand.
ATGCGCCTGTCGCGCAAGGCGCTGATCGAGAAGTAGGGGCGTGAAGACGGTCGCCCTCGATGACGGCGTCCTCAGGACGGAAGCGCCTAACGGCCTCGTCGTCCTGACGGAAGCCATGCCCTCCCTGCGATCGGCCGCGGCGGGGTTCTGGATTCGCACCGCATCAGCCCACGAGACCCCCGACAAAATGGGGGTCTCGCATCTTCTTGAGCACATGGTGTTCAAGGGCACCGAGCGGCGCAGCGCGCGCGACATCGCCCTCTCGCTCGAGGAGCGCGGCGGCTCGCTGGACGCCTACACCGGCCGCGACCACACCACCTATCAGGCCAGGATTCTCGACGTCGACCTGCCGCTCGCGCTGGATGTTCTCACCGATCTCGTGAGGCGCCCGCAGTTGCGCGACGACGACCTGGCCCGCGAGCGCCAGGTGGTGATCGAGGAGATCGCCATGGTCGAGGACAATCCCGATGACCTGGTGTTCGACCTGCACGCCGGCACGCTCTTTCCCGAACACAGCTACGGCTACCGCATCCTCGGCACCCGCGACACCGTCGGGGCGCTCCAGTCGGCGGATCTCCGGGCGCTGCACGGCAACGCTTATTGCCCGCGGCGGCTGGTGTTCGCGGCCGCCGGCAACGTGAAGCACGACCAGATCCTCGACCTGCTGGCGGGGCAGGGCTGGTTCGATCTCGAGCCCGGCGCGGAGTGGCGCAATGTCGCGGAGCCGGGGCAGGGCGAGCGCGGCGAGAAGCGGATCGAGCGGGACAGTTCGCAGGTCCACATCGTCCTCGGCACCGAGACGTTTCCCTACCGCGACCCGCGGCGGCACGCGATGACGCTGTTGACGACGATCTTCGGCGGCGGCATGAGCTCGCGACTGTTCCAGAAGGTGCGCGAAGACCTCGGCCTGGCCTACACCGTGTACGCCTGGAATTCGTTCCACCAGCTGGGGGGCGTCGAGGGTGTCTATGTCGGCACCGGCCACGCGACGGCGCAGCAGGCCCTCGACGTGATCCGGGGCGAGTACGCGCTCCTGGCGAAGGACTCGCTGACGGGCGCGGAAATTGAGTCGGCCAAGCAGCAGGTGCGCGGCCAGCTGGTCCTGGCGCTCGAGAACCCGACCTCGCGGATGTACCGCCTGGCGAGCAACGCGCTGTACAGCGACCGGTACCGCAGCCTCGATGAAGTCCTCACCGAAATCGATGCCGTCACGCCCGACCAGATCGCCGGCGTCGCGGCGGAGTTTTTCCAGCCCGAGCGCCTGGCGGTTGTCTGGTTGGGACCTAATTAGAGCCAAGAATCTAGAATCTAGATTCTAGACTTCTGATTCCAGGTTCTTACGTTCTTCACGACGCAACTGGAGCTTCGATGATCATCGGCGTCCCGAAGGAAATAAAGACCAACGAGAACCGCGTCGCCCTGCTGCCGGGCGGTGCCGAGTCGCTGGTCAGCCACAAGCACACCGTCCTGGTCGAGCAGGGCGCGGGCATCGGCTCGGGCTTCAGCGACGAGCAGTACGTGAAGGCCGGCGCCACCATCGTGCCGACGGACGCCGAGGTGTGGGCGAAGGCCGATATGATCATGAAGGTCAAGGAGCCGATCAAGCCCGAGTGGCCGCACATGCGCAGGGACCAGGTGATCTTCACCTACTTCCACTTCGCGGCCGATGAAGCGTTGACCAGGGCGCATATGACTTCGGGCGCGGTGTGCATCGCCTACGAGACGGTGCAGCTCGAGACCGG
>JAYTEN010000197.1:0-4104 GCA_043735145.1 Gemmatimonadota bacterium
CCGCCACCGTGCGGCTCACCGTCCCCGGCCAGGCGCGCATCGCGCCCAAGCAGGTCCGGGTCGAGGTCCGCGCCGATTCGCTGCGGTTCAACCGCACCGACTTCTCGCTCACCCCCGGCGCGACCGAGACGCTGTCGGTCTTCATTCCGGCGCAGGCCCGGGCGCTCAACAACCCGAGCATGTTCCAGTTCCGCTCGACGGACCCCGCCAAGGTACGCGTCAACCCGGTCAACCCGATCATCGAGGCCCTGGCGCCGGGCACCGCGCGCGTCATCGCGCAGAGCTCGATCTATCCCGAGGTCGCGGCAACGGTGCACGTGCACCAGCGCGTGGCGTCGCTGCGGCTGACGCCGGCCGACTCGGTCCGCACCATCGCGATCGGCGGGCGCACCACCGTGCGGGCCGCCGCCGCGGGCGAAAACGGCGCACCGGTGCCGGAGGCGCCGATCAGCTGGCGCTCGCCCGATACCAGCATCGTCGCCTTCGACTCGGCCACCGGGACGGTGCGCGGCCTGCGCTCGGGCATCGCCACGATCTCGGTGTCGGTCCCGACGGTGCGAGAGGAAGCCATCACCCGCATGGTCCGGGTGCGCGTCGTCGCCGGCGGGCTGTCGGTGGCCCGGGCCCGCTTCGGCATGGGGACACTGGAGCGCCAGCCGCTGGAGGTCGCGCTCCTCGACGACTCCCGCACCAGCGTCGGTGCGGCCAACTCCTACCTCACCTGGACCGTCGCCCCCGACTCGGTGCTGCGGGTGGAGCAGGGCAACGAGATCGTCGCCCTCAAGCCGGGACGCGCGCGTCTCACCGGCCGGGCGCCATGGGACTCCACCATTACGCTGGACGTCTTCGTGGTCGGCGACATGATCGTGACCGCGCAGAACCAGGGGCATCGCGACCTGGTGATGAAGTGGAACGGCGGGCAGAACGGCACGCCGCTCACCAATGACAGCACCGTCGAGCTCCAGTCGGCCTGGTCGCCCGACTTTACCCGCGTCGCATATACGGTCCGTGGCACGGTGCCGCCCGGCTCGCGCGTCCAGCCCGGTTCGGCGCTCTTTCTCATGCAGGCCGACGGATCCTCGCGCGTGCGCGTGACCGACGACTCCGTCACCATCCGCTTTCCGTCGTTCACGCCGGCGGGCGACAAGCTGGTCTTCGAATCCAACCGCAGCGGGCGCGCGCAGGTGTGGGTCGGCGACCTGCGCGGCGACAGCCTGGTGCAGCTGCGCATCGTCACCGGGGCGACGCCGACGACGGCCAATACCGCGCCCGCGGTCTCGCACGACGGCCAGCACGTCGCCTACGTCTCGCTGCGGGAGACGGGGCCGGGACGGCCGGTGTACGGGATCTACCAGGCGGCCATCGACGGCAGCGACGAGCGGCTGCGAACGGCGGCGCCGAGCGGACAGCGCATCGATAGTCCGGTGTACGCGCCCGACGGCCGCACCCTGTATTTTCTGCGGTCCGAATCGGGACGCCCGCCGGCCCAGCGCGTCTATCGCATCACCGTGGATGGCGCCGACAGCGCGGTCGCGGTGACGCCGCCGATCCTGTTCGTCACCTCATTCGCGGTGAGCGCCGACGGCGCGACGCTCGCGCTCGCGACGCTCGAGCAGGTACCCGGCAACAACCAGCAGCCGCTCCAGCACGTGATGCTCTTCAACGTCGCGACCGGACAGGCGCAGGCGATCGACACCGCGCCGGACGAGCGTCCCGCCAGCCCGACGCTGCGGCCCGCGCGGCCCGCGCCCGCCGCGTCGCCCGGCCGCTAGCGCCGGTCCCAAGACCCTTCCCATGCGCGCCGTGGTCATTCACGGGTACGGCGGCCTCGACAGCGTCGTCGTCGAGGACGTCCCCCGCCCCCAGCCCGTCGAGCCCGACGACGTCGTGGTCGCGGTGCGCGCCGCGGCGCTCAACCACCTCGATCTCTTCGTTGTCGCGGGACTTCCCGGCATCACGCACCAGTTTCCCCACGTGCTCGGCTGCGACGCCGCGGGGGTGGTGGAGGCCGTCGGGGCGAAGGTGACGCGGGTGAAGGCGGGCGATCGGGTGATCATCAATCCCGGCGTCTGGTGCCGCACCTGCGAGGCTTGCCTGCGGGGCGAGGAGCAGCTCTGCACCACCTACCGGGTGCTTGGCGAGCACGTCCAGGGTACCTTCGCCGAGGCGGTGCGGGTGCGCGAGGACACGCTCGAGTTGGTGCCGAAGGGGGTGTCGTGGACCGAGGCGGCGGCGTTCCCGCTGGCCACCCTCACGGCGTGGCACATGATCCACACTCGCGGCGCGGTCCGCCCGGGGCAGACGGTGCTGGTGTGGGGCATCGGCGGGGGCGTGGCCCAGGCGGCGCTCCAGGCGGCGAAGCTGCTGGGCGCGCGGGTGATCGTCACCAGCAGCTCGGACGCCAAGCTGGCCGCCGCAAGATCGTTAGGCGCCGACGAGGGCATCAATCACCGGGCGGCCGACGTGGCGAAGGAAGTGCGCCGGCTGACGGGCAAGCGGGGCTGCGACGTGGTGATCGACAACGTGGGCGAGCAGACGTGGGACGTGAGCCTGCGGTGCCTGGCGCGCGGCGGGCGGCTGGTGACCTGTGGCGGCACCACCGGCCCGATGGTCACGACCGATGTGCGCCGGCTGTTCTGGCACCAGTGGTCGATCCTCGGCTCGACGATGGGGAGCCGGTCGGAGTTCGAGCACATCACGCAGCGGCTCGCGCGCGGGGAGCTGCGGTCGGTGGTGGACCGGGTCTATCCGATGGAGCAGGCGCGGGCGGCATTGGAGCGTTTGGAGCAGGGCGGGCAATTCGGCAAGCTGGTCCTCGAGACCGGCGCGGCGGGGTAAGTCATGGATCGGGCAATGGAATCATTGGACCGGCTGAAGATCGCGCTTTTCCAGATACTCCGGATCCTGCCGGGGCTGGTGCTCAGCCTCATCATCCTGGCGGCGGGGTTCCTGGTGGCGCGCACCCTGGAGCGCCTCGCCGACGCGGCGCTGGAGCGGCTGCACTTCGACCGCGAGGCGGCCAAGTGGGGCGTGACCGAGGCGGTCGAGCGCAGCGGCGCCGGCGGCCCGACGCAGATCGTCGGCAAGCTGGTGTTCTGGTTCATCATGCTGATTGTGATCCTGCTGGCGGCGTCGGCGCTGGGCGTGTCGAACATCGGTGACCTGTTCTCCAACCTGGTCAACTACCTCCCCAACATTTTCGCCGCGATCATCGTCATCATCCTCGGCCTGATCATGGGCGAGTTCGTGCGGGCGCTGATCCTGGCGAGCGCGGGTGGGGTCGAGGGCGTGCCGCTGCTGTCGCAGGTGGCGAAGTTCATCGTGGTGCTGGTGTCGGTGTTCATGGCGCTGCAGCAGGTCAACGTCGCGGCCGACATCGTGACCACGGCCTTCACCCTGATCCTCGGCGCCGCGGCGCTGGCGGTGGCGCTGGCCTTCGGCCTGGGCAACACCGGGCTCGCAGGCGAGGTCACGCGCCGCTGGTACGAGCAGAGCCGCACCATGCGGCGTGGCCGGCGGTCGACCGACCGGAAGACACCGGGCGAGCCGCCGGCCCCCTGATAGGCCTCGGTTATCGCGTAGCTTCGGCCCGGTCCCGGCGGCGGGCCGCACGGGCGGGCGGTTTGCTCGCGGTCTTCGCCTTCGTCCCGACTTCCTCCGGCTCGTCGTCGTCGGCAGCCTTGGCGGTGCGGTTCGCGCACGTCATCGCCAGCTCGGTGAGCTTCACGTCGGCGGCCTTCTCTTCGTCCAGCGTTTCCTGGAGCAGGTCGGCGGCTTCCTCGTGTCCCAGTGCCCGGGCGTAAGTGCGGGCGCAGCCGTAGCTGGCGATCTCGTAGTGTTCGACCCGCTGGGCGGCGCCGATCAGGGCGGCGTCCATCACCGACTCGCCGGCCTCGTCCAGCACTTCGTCGCCTTCCTCGATGATGCCCTTCATGCCTTCGCAGGTCTTGCCCTTTGCGGGCAGGCCCAGCATGTCGAAGATCTGCTCGATGCGCTGCTTGTGGACCTTCGTCTCTTCCAGGTGATCCTCGAACGCGGCGCGAAGATCGGCGTCCTGGGCGGCGCGGGCCAGCTTCGGCAGTGCCTTGATGATCTGGCTCTCGC
>JAYTEN010000198.1:0-9565 GCA_043735145.1 Gemmatimonadota bacterium
GGAGCGCAGCTTCGCGCCATCCTTGCGCCCGAACCCCGCGGCGTCGCCAACCGACTCGAGCGTGCCGTTGTTCCGGATCACGCGGCACTGTGAGCGATAGCGGACCGGATTCACGTAGGCGTACGTGCCCTCGAAGTGGACGAAGCGGAATCGCAGCGCATCCACGCCGGCATCCTCGGCGTATCGGGAGAGAGCGGCGCGGATGCGCGGATAGTCGAGCTCGTGCACCACCTCGTCGGCCTGGACGTAGAAGGCCCACGGATGCCGGCAGGCAGCAAGCGCGACGTTGGTCTGCTGCGCGAGAATGTGGCCGCCGACCCTGAGGCTGTCGTCCCAGACCGTCTCGATGATCCGCAGGCCCGGAATGTCGGACTGCAGGGAGCGCACCAGTCCCAGGGTGTCGTCGCCGCTGCGGCCGACGGCGACCACGAGCTCGTCGACCAGGGGCGCCAGCGACCGCAGCGCTTCGGCGACCGGGTACCCATACTGGATGGCGTTGCGAACGAACGAGAAGCCCGAGACCGGCGGCAGGCTCATGCGAACATCTCTACCTGCCGAGCCCAGGCTTCGGGCGCGATCGCATCGTGCGGCACGCGGGAACGGTTGAGCTTGAACAGCAACATACCGAGCGGGCCGAGGCGCTCGCCCTCCTGGACATGGGGCCGCACGGCCTGGAGGCGGCGACGCAGCTGGTGCCGGCGGGGCGCGTGCACCCTGCCCCGCGCCTCGTCGCCCAGAAACTGGCCCCATCCGATCGAGCCCACGATGCCAGCGGCTCCAAAACGATCGTCGCTCAGGACCCGTTCGCACATCGCCGCAATGGGACCATCGAAGCGGTTCAGGACGTCATGAAACGCGACGATCGCGCCGGGCTTCAGGTGCGTGGCAAAGTTGTCGTAGTCGGCCAGCGCCCCACGATAGGTGTGATCGCCGTCGATCCAGAGCAGGCGGAGCGCCCGATTCCAGGAGGGACCCAGCGCCTCCGATCGCATCTGGTGAAAGTCCACCAGTCCCGCGACGCCCTGCTGCTCCAGGTTGGCGCGGAAGAGTCCCGGCAACTCCGCGACGACCGCGTCGGTGGGGTCCGTGCTCGAAGGCATGGTCAGTGGATCGACCGCCGCAACGCGTCCATTCGCCGCGAAGGCAGCCGACTTGGCGAGCAGGATGGTGGACTTGCCCTTGAAGCTTCCGATTTCGAGGATGTCGCCGGAGCAGGTGGGGAGCGCGCCGAGGAGCGCGAGGAACCGGACTTCGCGCGGCGTGAGGTGACCTTCGAGCGCGGCGGCGAGGGATCCCATCGCATCCAGGTGATGGTGCAGGCCGCGCGGCAGCGCGGGGGCGGCGCTCACGGCGCGGGGCAGCCGGCGCTGTCGCGGCGGGTCGCCTCGAAGTGTCCGGTCAGGATCACGGAAATGGAATCGGGTCCGGTCTGGACGGTGAACCGGCCCTTGAGAGCCGCGCCGGAATCGATTTCGACCTTTCCCGACCTGGAGACCAGGGCGGGGGCGACGCTGTCGGCGCCGGAGCGCAGGGCCACCGCCGCGGTGCCGATACCCGCCAGCGCGGAATCCGCTGTAAAAGCGCCCGTTGGCGGCCATGCGCTGCGCATACCGACCACCGCGCTCCAATCCGTTCCGACCGCGACGATCGTGAGTGAGCTGTCGCGCGAGCAGTAGCGCGCATGCGCGGCCGCGTTCAGAAGGTGCGCGGGGTGAGGTGACGCGCGCTCAATCACGAGATGCGCGGAGTCCGAGGCCCCGTCACGGCCCGAGGGGCAGGCGACGATGCCGGAAATCGAAATGACCAGAAAAAAGAAACGCCCACGCATGGGCGGGAAGCTACGAAGGTGCGCGGCGATTGCCTAGCAGCGGGGCGGTGACCCGGCGCCTGGCATCAGGCGCCGGGTTCCGCAGAACGTCAGGCTACGCCGACGAGATGCGCGGGACGCGCAAGCCCGTACTGCTTCAACCGGCGCCACAGGGTGGTCCGGCTGATGCCCAGGCGCCTCGCGGCCACGGCCAGCTGCCAGCCGGATTCCGTGAGTGCCTGCTCGATTGCCTGCCGCTCCCGCTCCGCCAGCGACAGAGTCGCACGGAAGCGCGGGATGACAACGACCGCCGCATTGTTCAACTGCTGCTCGCGCGCATTGTGACCTAGCGGATGCCGCAAAATCTCGGCACGCGAAGCCGGCACCATCGTGCCGAACATTTCACGCGCCGGACGATTGGCATGCAGCACCAGTCCCTGGCGGTCGCACAGAAGAACCCCATCGCTCACGGCGTCCAGCGCATTGACAAAAATCTCCGAGTTCATGCAGCTACCTCCGTTGGTTGGGATACTACATTCTACGCCCGTCGAAGGCCGAAGTTTCCTCCTGGAGCAATCGAGTTTCCACGGAAAGCCTTGACAGGGCGCCAATACCACGTACTGATTAGTCAGTCAGCATATGAAAGCCAAAGCCAACGCGCTAGATAGGCTCATCGACGAGGCGTGCCTCGCCATCGGCGAAGTCGGCCTCGCCGGGCTGACGGTCGGCGTCATCGCCGAGCGCGCGCAGGTGTCTACAGCCTTGATCCACTACCACTTTGACACCAAAGCACGGCTTCTGGTTGTCGCCGCGGAACGGATTGCCGCTCGCCGCGCCGGCCGGAGGAGCGATGCGCTGTCGGTTCGCGCGGGCCTCGATTCGCTGGACGAGCTGTGGAGCCAGTTGCTGGCGGCCGTGACCCAGGGTTCCGAGCGCGCCTGGCTCGAGCTCGTGCTCTATGCCCGGCATGACGGCGATGTCGCGGCAGCGCTGGCCGCGCCGCAGGCGGGGGCGCGCGAAGCAATCATTCGCCGCCTGCCGTCGCTGTTGCGGGAGCTGGGCGCGACCTCGCCCGTCAGCAGCGAGGAGCTCGCCGCTGCACTCGATGCCCAGCTGGATGGATTGACGGTGGCGCTGCTGGAAGGACAAGAACCCGCGTTGGTCAGGACCGCCTACGACGCCTTCTGGTTGACCCTGATCGCTGCCGCCCCGATCCGCCGGAGCTGAGGGCGCGCCGAAGCTCTTCGATCGAAGCCGCGCGGATGGACGCGTGCTTGCCGCGCACGACGGTGAAGGCGACGGGCCGGTCCAGTTGCGGCACCTCGTGGCTGGCGAGTCGGCGCGCGAGGTGTTCCTTCATCCTGATCCGCACCAGCGGCTGGCCGTTCTCGATTTCATAATCGAGCGGGCACCGCTCGCCCGAGATCTCCACGAACGAGGGCAGCGCTTCGAGGGCGCTCCGCTGCTCCGCCGGAACGAATTCCTCGACCGTGACGGCGAGATTCGCGCGCTGAAATTCATCGAGCGACCGGGCCGCCATCAATCGTGAGCCGAGCACCGTGCGGACGGCCGAGCCATCGGTCCCGGGCAGCGTCCCTCCCGAACGGCGATGCAGCTCGCCGAGCCGGTCGAGGGTGTGGCGCAGGGCCCGCGCATCCTTGTGAACGGCGCCGCCGGTCATCAGCGCCTCGACGAATGCCGCGCGGGCGGATTCATGCAACTCCGGCGGAATGTCCTCGAGAATTTCCTTCTCCCGGTCCAGCTCGAAACCCTGGTAGCGCAGCCGGCGAATCGCGACCAGCGGCGTGTGCCGGTGTCGCGCGTCGTAGACGACTTCCGCCGCTTCGGGCCGCGCGGCGCGCCGGATCATGTCCAGCGGCAGCTGGGTGCCTTCGATGGCCGCGCGCGGCGTGCCCGAGCGATCCGCGAAATAGCGGATCGTCCCGGCGATGCCGCCCCACGATCCGCATACCGATCCGCGCGATACGCGCACTGGTGAATGGTCGGCCGCTTCCTCGTCGATGACGAGATCGAGCGGCATCACGCGCACCAGCAGGTCCTGGAAGCGCCGCAGCATCCGCTCGTCGGCATAGGGCAGCGTCTTCGGCAACTCCATCTCGATGGCGCGGTACACCGAGGCCATGCCGAGGGCGCCGTCTTCGACCGACTTGACGAGCACGCCGCGCTGCTCGGCCCATTCGGCCAGGCCTTCGCCGAAGGTGTGCCGCGGCAGCCCATAGACGTTGCCGATCGCGCTGTGGAGATTCACCGCTTCGGCGAACACGTTGTACGCCGTCAGGTGATCCGAACCGGGCACCAGCAGGCCGCGCAGGTTGCGTTCCTGCCTGGTCATGCGGTGCAAGGACTCCACCGCGCTGATCACGGCGATCGACGGCACCTGTTCGACGTCGGCCGCGAGCAGCAGCTCGGCCCAGGGGCGCTCGACCGGGAGCGCTTCCACCTCGGTGCCGTACGCCGTCAGCTTCCCGTGCTCCAGGATGCCGCGCTCCTCGAGCATCCGCACCGCGTCGGCGTAGGCGCGGCGATCGAGCGGCACCGGCAGGTCGAGCTCGCGCGCATCCACGCCGATCGCGCCGCAGGTGAGGGCCACGCGCTCCGCGTCGCCGGCGAGCTGGAACTCGGGCGGCGTCGGCACCAGACGCTCGAAGGCGATGCTGCGCTCGCTCAGGATGACGACCTCTCCGCCCGCCACGCGTCCGTGCACGCGCCCCGCCATCTGGAGAATTTCGTTGGCGCCCAGGGGCAGCCTGGTGAGCACGCTGCGGCCGCGTTCGATCACGGTCTGGTACCGCGCGTCGAGCATCACCACCGTGTCGAGTCCGCGAATGTTCAGCGCCGACTGGCCCGCCGCCGTCATCGCGAGCAGGTACGGCTTCTCGGCCGAGCCCTCGAGAAACGGCCGGATCACGCGGATCGGCTCGCCGCCATGGTAGAAGGCCGTGGTCAGGGCGGGCCACTTCTGGCCCAGCTCGGCGGCGAGCGTTTCCACTTCGGCGCGCGTCGGCACGAACACGGCCACGCCGCGTTTTTCCTTGATCACCCGGCGCAGGAAGCGCTCGTCCAGGAACTGCCGCGGCTCCATCGGGAGCACGCGCACCTTGGCGGCCTTCGCGGGGTCGAAGGCGGTGCTCTCGATGACGGCGCGCGACTCGAGATAGCGCGCGTAGAAGGCCGGATCGACGGTGGCCGACAGCCAGATGAACCGGCAGCCGGCGCGCTTGCCCATCGCCAGGCACAGCTCGAGCTCGGCCGACGTCTGGTGGATCTCGTCGACGATCAGAGTGTCGCGCGCGGTAATCAGGCCGGCCTGGAACCACCGCCGCGCGATGCCGGTCGTCACGATCACGACGTTCCACGTGGGCGTATCGGGCGTGGCTTCACGCTCACGATTCACCACGCCCACCTTCAACGGCGTGCGCAGAATCGTTTCGGAGATGGGGCGGATCGCGAGCGTCTTGCCGGTGCCGGTGCCGGCGACGATCCCGAAACCGAGCCCGCCCTTCGCGAGATCCCGCAGCTGCTCGCCGTGGCGGGTTTCGAGCACCGTCTCGAGATGCAGGCCGACGGCGAGCTCGATGGTCTCGCAAGCGGCGCGCGTCGGCGCGATAACGATCACGCGGCCGGTGGGCGGACGCGCGGCATCGTACGCGTGACGATCCGGAGGGAGGTAGTGGTCGCGCGCCGGATGCACGATCAGTCGCCCAGGCAGATGCCGATATCGCGCGCCGTCAGCACGGTGTCGGAATCGATGGGGACGGTCTTCGTCCGGTCCAGCACGTCGGCGAGCGGCACCGACGTGATGTTCGGCGGCTGGAGCGCCACCATGACGCCGAACTGCTTTGCGGCGATGCAGCGGACGGCGGCCGCGCCGAAGCGCAGCGCGAGCAGGCGGTCGAAGGTCGACGGCGATCCGCCCCGCTGCAGATGACCCAGGGTCAGGGCGCGCGTTTCCTTGCCAGTGCGCGATTCGATCTGCTCCGCGACCCGATGGCAGAGACCGCCGAGGCGCTCCATCCCACCGCCCTTCTGCGCGGCGGTTTTCACCGATCGACTGCCGCCTTTCGGCATTGCGCCCTCCGCGACCACGACGACGCTGAAACGCCGCCCGCGCGCGTCGCGCTCGCGGATCTTGGCGCAGACCTTCTCGATGTCGTACGGAATCTCGGGAATCAGGATGACGTCGGCGCTGCCGGATACGCCGGCGTGCAGGGCGATCCATCCCGCATTGCGGCCCATCAGCTCGACCACCATCACCCGCTCGTGGCTTTCGGCGGTGGAGTGGAGCTTGTCGAGCGCATCGGTCGCGGTGGCAACGGCGGTGTCGAACCCGAAGGTCATCACGGTGCCTTCGACGTCGTTGTCGATCGTTTTCGGCACGCCGACGACGGGGAGCCCCTTCAGGTAGAGCTGGTGCGCGATGCGAAGACTGCCGTCGCCGCCGATGGTGATGAGGGCGTCGAAGCCGTGGGCCGCAAAGGCCGCCAGCAGCTCGTCGGAGCGGTCGTGCTCGCGGACGGTCCCATCGGCTTCGCGCACCGGCCAGCAGAACGGGTCGCCGCGATTGGTGGTGCCGAGGATGGTGCCGCCAAGGTGCGTGATGCCGCGCACGGACTGGGCATCGAGCGATACGATGCCGTCGTCGCCCAGCAGGCCGCCGTAGCCGCGACGGATCCCGTAGACCGCCCAACCCCGGTTGACTGCGGCAAGGACGGCGCCGCGAATCACCGCATTCAATCCGGGCGCGTCGCCTCCGCCGGTCGAGAGCGCGATCCGCATCAGGTCATCAGCTGCAGGATCTCGCCCGGCAGCGCATGCCGGCCCAGCGCCTTCTTGGAAAAGATCAGACGATCATCCACCGTTACCTCGAAAATGCCGCCCGACGCTTCGATCATTTCGATCTCCGCCTCGGGAAATCTTCCGCGCACCTCCGCCGCCAGACCGACGGCGCGGGGACGGTAATTTCACATCACGCAGAACTGGATGCGAACTTGCATGCTCGACTCCCTTTTGCGGCATCGGCCGCCGAACACTCTACCACGGCGGGCCCATCGGCAACAGTCTGTTGCTTGACGCTGGTCCCGACGGGCCTTAACCTCGGCCCATCAAGTTGGTACCCAAGCATTACCGTCGTGCTTCTGAGGGCGTTGGAAAAATAGTCAGACTAACCAGTCAGTCAGCCTGCTCAAGTGCTTGTGGGGAAAAGTCTTGACACAGCAGACACAGGATCAACCGGCCGGCAGGGAAGTCGTCATCCAGGTTGCGGTCATGACGGGAGCCGTTCTCGCCATTATCGCCGCCATCTGGAGTGGGAGCTTTCCGGAGCCGTTTCCGGTGCTCGAGATCGTCCTCACGGTTGCGGCGGCGGCGGCGACGCGTGAGTTCGGCATTCCCCTGCCCGGGAAGGGCTTTGCTTCATTCGTCCTGGGCGTGGTGGTTTTCGCGCTGTTGCGCCATGGGTGGGCCTGGGGCGCGCTGGTCTCCGTGATCGGGATGCCGGCGGGCGACTTGCTCTTTCGCCGCATGCGCCTGCGCGGCGCGTTGGTCAACGCGGGTCACCTGGCGACGGGCACTACGCTGGTCGGCTTCATCTATCAGCGCGCGCTGGGGGGTGACCTGGGCCTGGCTGCGCTTGCTCCCGGGAACACCGGCCCGCTGCTCTTTTTGCTGGTGGCACTTCCGCTGCTCGTGAACGCGACCTTCTACCTGGAGCTCGCCGCGGCCTCGCGGTCCATCGCGTGGGTCGATGCGAGGCTCACGCTGCGCTGGGAGGCCGTGGTGTACGCGCTGAGCGCCTCGCTGGGCCTCGCGTGGCTCCTCGCGATGGTGACGCCGGCCGGCCTCGCCTGGCGCATCGGCATAGGCGTGCTGCTGTCGGGCTTCACCTGGCTCGCCCACTGGGTCGCGCGCACTGGTGTCCGGGCCGATGAGCTCGCGATGATCCAGCGGCTTTCGCGGGCGATCGCCGCCGACATCTCGCTGGAGCGCAATTTTCAGACGATCCAGGATCTCACCCGGCGCCTGGTGCCTTACGAACAGATGGGATTCGCCCGCTACGACGAAGCCGCGCTTGAAATGGAAGTCATCGCCGATACCGGCCGCGAAGCCGGTGCTCTGATGCGCTACAACGCCGAGCAGGGCCTGACGGGCGAAGCGATCCGCACCCGCGCGCCGGTGGTGGCCACGGCGTCACGGGGCGGCCAGGTGGCGCTGGGCAAAGAGGAGCGCGGCGGCTCGGAGATCCTGATCCCGCTCTTCCAGGGCGAGCGCCTGGTGGGTGCCTGGAGCATCCGGCACAGCGACCCGGCCATGTACCGCGACGTGGATGGCCTGCTGCTCAATTCCCTCGCGCCGAATCTCGCGCTCTCGCTGCGCTTGCATGCCCTCGTGGCTCCGCTGGTGGATTCTTCCGAGCAGACGGCACAGTACGTCGAGCACCTCACGGCGACGAGCCAGCAGATTCACGCCAGTTCCGAGGAAGTGACGGCCGCGACGCAGCGGGCCGAAACCGGCGCCGTAGCGGCGGCGCACCTCGTGGACCAGGCCGAGCAGGCGATGATGGGCCTGCGCGCCAGTGCGCACGATGCCGCCGCGGCGGGCGAAGAGACCCACCGCGCGGCGCAGGAAATGGAGAAGACGGCGCAGACGGTGCGCGCGGCGACGTCGCGCACCGCATCAGCGCTGGAGCGCATCGGCGAAACCGTCGAAGAGGGCGCGGCCGAAGTGGGGCGCCTGCGTGAAGCCGCGGACCAGGTGGGACGCTTCGCGGAAACGATCGGGGCCATCGCGAGCCAGACCAACATGCTGGCGCTGAACGCGACGATCGAAGCGGCTCGGGCTGGCGCGCATGGGGCCGGCTTCGCGGTCGTGGCCGACGAAGTTCGCCGCCTCGCGGAGCAGAGCGCGCGTGAGGCTGCGGCGGCGACGCACACTACGGCCGAGACCCGGCGCGTGATCGACCACGCCGCCCAGCTGCTCGAGCGGATGCGGCGTGAGCTCAGTGACATCGCGGGTGCGACGAAGGGCTGGATAACCGAGCTGGAAGGTATCGTGCGGGCCAGCGAGACGGCGGCCCACCTGTCCAGTAGAATGATCGAGTTTCCGCGGCGTAACACGTTGCAGGCAGATGAGATGCAGCGCATGTTGCAGGACCTTCGCGGCGCCGCCCAGACATCGGCCGCGGAAGCCCAGGTTGTCGCCGCGGCAGCGTCGGAACAGCTCCAGGCCATCGAAAGCCTCTCCCGCAGCGCCATTCAACTATCCGCCGCGGCCGAACAGCTGGCGCAGGCAGCGAAATTCGTCCGCGAATGACCCCCTCGGGGGCCCATGTGCCAGCGGGGTTGCCATTTACGGGCGGAATAGCGAAACTAGTCCGACTTGATCCCCGGCAGATTTGGCAGGCCTGGCGGGTTGATCATGGGCACGAAAGTCCTGCTTGCTCGTGCTCGCAAAAATTCACTCGTTTTTTGGCCGGGCATCGCGGTGCGCGATGCACTTTTCAACTGTTTTTTCGGAACGTGTTTCATCAGTCGTGAACAGACTTAACCTCTCCGGGGAGATCCACATGCAATACCGTGTATTGAAAGCTGTGAGCGCGATGGCGGCCCTCGTGCCGGCCCTCGCGATCGCGCAGCAGCGTCCGGCGACGCCGCCGCCGAGCCAGCCGCGTCCGGCTGCTACGCCGGCCCAGCGTCCGGCCACCACCCCGATGCGGCCGATGGCCCGCAGGATGGGTCCGTA
>JAYTEN010000199.1:0-10715 GCA_043735145.1 Gemmatimonadota bacterium
GCATCACCAAGCACCTGTCGAACAACCTCGCCTTTGCCATCGGCATGGGCCTGGGCACCGGCGGCGGCGCGAAGGTGCTGACGCCGCGGGCCGAAGTGGTCTGGACGACGGGCATCAACAACAAGATGAATCTCTTCGTGCCCCTCGGCATCGGGTTCACCCGCCACACCAACGGCGGCGTGTTCTCGACCACCGCGAACCGCATCACGTCGACGATCGGCCTGCACACCGGCGTCGGCTTCCGCGCTTTCCTGAGCGAGAACATGGCGTTCCGGGCCGAAGGCCTGATGACGTACGACACCTACGAAGAAGTGCTGTCGAACGGGAAGAGCAACGCCTTCAACGGCCAGGGCAACATCGGTCTGTCGTGGTTCGTCGGGACCGGCCGCTCCGTGGATACCGATGGCGACGGGATCTTCGACAACAAGGACCGTTGCGCCGCCACGCCCCGGGGCGCGAGCGTGGATGCCCACGGTTGCCCCACGGACGCCGATCACGATGGCGTCTTCGACGGGATCGATCGCTGTGCCGCTACCCCGGCGAACACCCCCGTGGATGCGGTCGGCTGCCCGCGTGATTCCGACGGCGATGGCGTGATCGACAGCGCCGACCGCTGTGCCGGCACGGCCGCCGGCGTCCGCGTCGATGCCACCGGCTGCGCCATCGATGCCGATGGTGACGGCGTTGCCGATGCCGCCGACCGCTGCCCCAACACGCCCCGTGGCGCCGCCGTGGATGCCAACGGCTGCCCCCGCGATGCCGACGGCGACGGCGTCATGGACACCAATGACCGCTGCCCGAACTCGCCCGCCGGCCAGGCTGTCGATGCCACCGGCTGCCCCCGTGACACCGACGGCGATGGCGTGCCGGATGGTGTTGACCGTTGCCCCAACACCCCCGCCGGTACGCATGTGGATGCCACCGGTTGCGTGCTGGCGAACGACGCCGACCACGACAACGTGGAAGATTCCAAGGACCGTTGCCCCAACACACCGGCCGGCACGCGCGTGGATTCCAACGGCTGCACCATCTACGCCTTCCTGCCCGCCGTCGGCGCGTCCCTGCCGATTCGCAACATCGCCTTCCGCACCGGCGCCTCGACGCTGCTGCCGGCGTCGTATACCACGCTGGACGAGATGGCGGCCGGCATCATCGCCACCCCGGGTTCGCGGTTCGAGATCGACGGTCACACCGACAACCGCGGTGGGATCACCATGAACCGCACGCTGTCCGCCAACCGGGCGCGGTCGGTCATGAACTACCTGATCCGCAAGGGCGTCGCATCCAACCGCCTCACGGCGCGCGGCTTCGGCCCCGATGTGCCGATCGGAGACAACAGCAATGACACCGGCCGCGCGCAGAACCGGCGCGTCGAGATCAAGCGCCTGTCGTAGGCGCCAGCAGTGAGTGACGAACGGCCCCGCGATGTTGCGGGGCCGTTCTGTTTTACGCTTCGACGTTTCGACGCTCTGACGCTTCGACGTTAGGGAATATTGACATTCCGCGTCAGCTGGCTCGTCAGGCCACCGGCGTCGGTGACCGTCAGCGTCACCGGGACCACCTTGGGCGCAAACCACTGGTAGGTGACGCTCACCCCGCTGAACGCCGGGCGGGTGCCGACATTCCAGACGTACGACACGATGCCGTGATCGTCGGTGGAGGTGCTGCCGTCGAAGGTGCAGACGCGGTTGGTGGTACAGGTGTACGTCCAGTTGGCCACCGGCGGGTTGTTGGCCCCGGCCGCCTGGACGGTGACCGTCCTGGTCGCGAGTCCCGTCGCGCCGTTGGCGTCGGTCGCCGTCAGGCTGACGGTGTGCGTGCCGACCGACAGCATCGTGGTCGAGAACGACGTGCCGGTGCCGATCGGCCCATCGAGGCTGCTGGTCCACACCAGCGACGCGCCGGTCAGCACGCCGTCTTCCGGGTCGCTGCCGCTGCCCTGGAAGGTCACGCTCGCGCCCTGGGTCACGGTGCTCCCGTTCGCCGGCGCGGTGATCGCCGCGGTCGGCGGCTGGTTCACGTGCACCACCGTCAGCGTGATGCTGGCGGTGCCCGTCGCGCCCTTCGAGTCCTTGCTGGTGAGGGTGATCGTGTGCGTCCCCGCGGCGAGGGTGCTGGTCGTGAAGGTGTTGCCGGTGCCGATCTGGCCGCCGATGCTGCTGGTCCAGACGAGCGAGGCGCCGCTCAGCGTGCCGTCCTCGGGGTCGCTGCCGGAGCCCTGGAAGGTGACGGCGGTGCCCTGATTCACGCTGCTGCCGCTGGCGGGCGCGGTGATGCTCGCCGTCGGCGGCTGGTTCGGCGGCGCATTGGTCGGCGCGATCAGGATAGTGCGCGTCGACGAGTTGGTCAGGCCGCCCGCGTCGGTCACCTTGAGGGTGACGCTCACGTTCATCTGCTGATACCACTGGTAGGTGACGGTCGCGCCGTTGAACGCGGGACGGCTGCCGACGTTCCAGGTGTACAGCGTGATGCCGTGATCGTCGGTCGAGCTGTTCCCGTTGAAGGTGCAGATCAGGGTCGAGGTGCAGCTGTAGGTCCAGTTGGCGACCGGCGGGTTGTTGCTTCCGGGCGGCGCTCCGCCGACAAAGGCGATGTTGAGCAGCCGGTTGGGCGAATTGGTGCCGGGCGACGTCACCAGGCCGCTGGTTGCGCCGGCGATCATCGCGGCGGCCACCTGGCCCGGCGTGGCCGTGGGATTCAGCTCGAGGTAGAGCCCCGCGACGCCGGCGACGTGGGGCGACGCCATCGAGGTCCCGCTGATGGTATTGGTCGCGGTGCTGCTGCCGATCCACGCGGCGGTGATGTTCTGGCCGGGCGCGAAGATGTCCACGCAGGCGCCGAAGTTCGAGAAGCTCGCCCGCGCGTCGGTGATGGTGGTCGCGGCGACGGTGAGGGCGGACGGCTCGCTCGACGGTGATTCGTTGCAGGCGTCGGCGTTGCTGTTGCCGGCGGCCACGGCGTAGACGACGCCGGAGTTGACCGAGTTGGCGACGGCGGTGTTGAGGGTCGGCGAGAAACCGCCGCCGAGGCTCATGTTGGCGACGGCCGGCTTGATGGCATTCTGGGTGACCCAGTCGATGCCCGCGATCACGCCCGAGGTGCTGCCGCTGCCGGAGCAATCGAGCACCCGCACGCCGATGATCGTCATCGACTTCGCGACGCCGTAGGTGGCGCCGCCCGCGGTGCTCGCGGTATGGGTGCCGTGGCCGTTACAGTCCACCGCGCCGTTGGCGGGGATGATCTCGTCGACGCCGGGGCTGGCGCGGCCGCCGAAGTCGCTGTGCGAGTACAGGATGCCGGTGTCAATCGCGTAGAGGTGCACGCCGGCGCCGGTGGCGTTGTAGGTGTAGCTGTTGTCGAGGGCGAGGTTGACCTGGTCGATGCGGTCGAGTCCCCACGAGGGCACGGGGGCCTGCACGCCGTTGATGTGGATGACCTGGTCCTGCTCGACCATCGCGACTTCCTGCTTGCCGGCGATGCGCGCCGCGGCCGCGGGCGTCAGGTCGGCGACGAATCCTTCCACCGCATAGTGGAAGACGCGTTCGGTCCGCGACCCTTCGGCGGCGGTGATGGCCCTGGATCGCTGGTCCACGTCGGACACCGCGCCGCGGCGGAAGGTCACGATGTACCGGTTCGGGATGGGCGTTACCGATACCGGGTCGAAGACCTGCCGGGCCGGCTCGCTGGGTGACGGCGAGTCGGCGCAGCTGGCGACGACGATGAGCGCGAGGGGGAGCAGGAACCGGGAACGGCGCATACCAGGCCTCCGAGGGGAATACGACACCCCGGAAAGGTACGGTTTCGGCGGTGGGGCGTCGAGCCCGCCCCGCGAGCGGCAAGGCATTGTCGCACCCCTGCCGTAATCTGTCGTCCATGCCGACCGATCTCTGTTCTTGCCCGTCCATTTGGTGGTCGCTGCTGATCGCCGCGCTTGGGGGGTTGCTCGCGGGATTGGCCATCCGCCGACTCAGGCGTTAGGTTCGCCCGTGCCCAGAACCAAGACCGCGCGCTGGCTCGACCTCCTGGCCTATCTCCTCCAGCACCGGTTTCCGGTCACGCGCGAGGAGATCTACACCCACGTCGAGGCGTACCGGGCCGATGTCGAGGAGGACGACTCCGGCGGCGCGCGCGAATCGCTGCGCCGGAAGTTCGAGCGCGACAAGGACGAGCTGCGCGCGCTGGGCGTCGAGATCGAGACCGTCCAGCTGCCCGACCAGGCCGGCGATGAGCCGGCGACCGGCTACAAGCTGCGTGAACGCGCCTTCTACCTGCCGTATCTCGAGCTGAAGGAAGGGCAGGGGCCCGGAGAGCGCCCGTATCCGAGCCTGTTGCGGGTGCCGCTCGACCGCCAGGAAGTGGCGCTCCTCGATCGCGCGACGCGCCGGGTCGCCGATCTCAAGAACACGCCCCTCGCCGAGGCCGCCGTCTCGGCACGCCGAAAGCTGGCCTTCGACCTGCCGCTTCCGATGGCGACGGTGGAGCGGCTCCTGGCCCATCCGCTGACGGGCGACGGCGCCCGCACCCTGGAAGTCCTTCAGCGCGCGGTGGCGGAGCAGACCGCCGTGAGCTGCCGGTACTACGCGATCGGGCGCGACGCCGAAGAACCGCGCGAGATCGAGCCCTGGGGCCTGTTCTTCGGCTGGGGCCGCTGGTACTGCGTGGCGTGGAGCCGGGAACGGGCGGCGCGGCGCGTCTTTCGCATCGACCGGATACGCGAGGCGTCGCTGATGGGCGGGACGGCGGCGCACTTCGACGTTCCCCCGGACTTCTCGATACGCGACTTCGTGCACCGGGCGCCCTGGGAGCTGTCCGACTCGGCGCCGGTACGCTCGGTAGTGCGCTTCGCCTTTCCGGAATCGCGCTGGGTCCTGGCGCAGGGAGTGGGAGAACCGATTGACGAGCTGCTCGACGATGGTGGGGCGCTGATCGCCTTCGACGTGCGCGACCGGGGGCCGTTCCTGCGGTGGCTGCTCACCTTTCGCGGCGGCGTGGAGATTCGCGAGCCCGCCGACCTGTCGGGCGAGCTGGTGCTGCTGCGCGCGCGCGTGGCGAAGCTCTATGCCCGGGATCGCGCATGAGCCCGGGCGCGAGCGAGCACCTCAACCGGATCGTCCAGCTGGTCGCCGTCGTGTCGCGCGACCCGCAGGCGTCGTCGCGCGGAGTCCCGATCGGCGAGCTCGCCGCGCGCCTGGGCACCACGGCGGCGCAGGTGCGGCAGGACCTGCGCACCCTCACCGACATCAGCGATGAGCCGGGGGCCGAGTGGCTCCAGTCCCTCTCGGTGTGGCAGGAAGGCGATCGCGTCGCCGCGGTGAGCCGCGGGCCGTATCGCCGGCCCCTGCGCTTCACCCCCGACGAGCTGCTCGCGATTCGCGTCGGGCTCGCGCTGGAGGGCGATGACGGCGAGGCGCTGGCG
The DNA here is from genome assembly GCA_043735145.1 of Gemmatimonadota bacterium. Taxonomy (GTDB): domain Bacteria; phylum Gemmatimonadota; class Gemmatimonadetes; order Gemmatimonadales; family JACORV01; genus DASXPG01. Next base: position 5,417 of record JAYTEN010000199.1, read on the forward strand.
CTTCGCATCGCCGCGGTGCTGGCGATGGAGAGCGGCGACGCGCGGGTGCGCCTGAGCGGCGCGGCCGATGGAGAGGCGGGCGTCATAGCCGTGATGCGTGACGGGATGGATCGCGGGAAGACGGTCTGCGTCAAGTACGCCGGTGAGCGCGACCGCCTGGGGAGGGAGCGGACGATCGAGCCGCACCAGGTGGTCTCGCTGGATGGGCGGTACTACATCGTCGCATTCTGCCGGCGGGAAGGCGGCTGGCGTCACTTTCGCGCGGACCGCGTCCTCGACGTCCAGGCCGAGGAGACGTCCTTCACCCCGCGCGCGGATTTCGTGCCGGTGACCGATCCTTCGGAGGTGTTTCGCAGCGCGGCCGATGGCGACGATGTGACGGTGCGCTACTCGCCCGCGGTGGCGCGCTGGCTGGGAGAACGCTTCCCGGACGCGTCGCGCCTGGCCGACGGCAGCATTGAAGTCACGTATCGCGTGGTCGAGCCGGCGTGGCTGGTGCGCATGGTGCTCCAGTATGGCGCCGAGGCCGAGGTCATCAGTCCGGCCTGGCACCGCGACAACGTGCTGCGGGCGATCACGGTGGGGCAGTGAGCGGCCGGATCGTCTGTACCCCGAAGTTCCTGCCGCGCGAGCTGTGGGACGAGGCGGCGCGCACGGCGACCCGCATCAACCCGTTGAATCATGCTCCCATCGAACGCCTGGCGGGCGTGATCAAGGGCTTCGTGCCTCGGCCCGCGTACATCGCGGTGCTCACCACCAGGTACTGGCAGAGCAAGGGCGTGAAGCTCGGCGTGGCGTTTCTGGACCGGCCCACGGCCGAGCTGAGGCGGCGCATCCTCGCGCACATGAATGCCTGGGGGACCGGCGCGAACGTGAAGTTCTCCGCCGCGTCGAAGGACGCTGAGGTGCGCATCGCGCGCGCCGAGGCCGGATACTGGTCCTACCTGGGCACCGACATCCTGCACATCGACGCCGGCCGGCCGACGATGAATCTCCAGGCCTTCACGATGAAGACGCCCGAGTCGGAGTTCCATCGCGTGGTGCGGCACGAGACGGGGCACACGATGGGATTTCCGCACGAGCACCTGCGCCGCGAGCTGGTGGAGTTGATCGACGCCGACAAGGCGATCCGCTATTTCGGCCAGACGCAGGGCTGGACGCCCGACGAGGTCCGGCAGCAGGTGCTGACGCCGCTGGACGAGGGCTCGCTCCTCGGCACCGCCCATGCCGACCCGCACTCGATCATGTGCTACCAGATACCGGGGTTGCTCACGAAGAATGGCGAGCCGATCGCCGGGGGGACGGATATCGACAAGGCCGACCGGGCATTTGTGGCGAAGATCTACCCGAAGCAGCGGGGAAATCGTATTTCTACTGGATGACTGAGCCGTCCCTCCTGGATCGCCTCCGCTATCGCTTCGACAATTTCATGTCGCGCGGCACCATCGCGCTGATCGCCGGCCTGTTCGTGATCTCGGTCGCGATCATCACGCTCGCGGCCGCGGTGCTCACCTTCTCGGGCATCTCGCCCGACGGCAGCCGCATCGGCTTCGGCGAAGGCGTGTGGACCAGCCTCATGCGCACGCTCGATGCCGGCACCATGGGCGGCGACGCGGGCTGGAGTTTCCGGATCGTTATGCTGCTGGTCACGCTGGGCGGGATCTTCGTGATCAGCGCGCTGATCGGGGTGCTGAACAGCGGGCTGGAGGCCCGGCTCGGGGAGCTGCGCAAGGGGCGCTCGCGGGTGATCGAGTCGGGGCATACGGTGATCCTCGGCTGGTCGCAGCAGGTGTTCCCGATCATCTCGGAGCTGGCCCTGGCCAACGCGAACCAGCGCCGCTCGTGCATCGTTATCCTGGGCGACAAGGATCGTGTCGAGATGGAGGCGGCGATCCGCGACAACGCCGGGCAGACGGGCCGCACGCGCATCGTGTGCCGCAGCGGCAGCCCCATCGCGCTGAGCGACCTCGACATCGTGAGCCTGCACACCGCGCGTTCGATCATCGTGCTGTCGCCCGAGGGCGACGAGCCCGACACCAGCGCGATCAAGACCATCCTGGCGATCACCAACCATCCCCGGCGCAAGGCCGAGGCGTATCACATCGTCGCCGAGATCACCGACCCGAAGAACGTCGAGGCGGCGCGCATGGTCGGGAAGCACGAGGTCGAGCTGGTGCTCACCGGGAACCTGGTCTCGCGCATCATCGCGCAGACGTGTCGGCAGAGCGGCCTGTCGGTCGTGTACACCGAGCTGCTCGACTTTGGCGGCGACGAGATCTACTTCAAGGCCGAGCCGGCCCTGGCGGGGAAGACCTACGGGGAGGCGCTCTTCGCCTACGAAGACTCGGCCGTGATCGGCCTGCGCACCGCGCAGGGGACGCGGCTGAATCCGCCCATGGATACGCGCATCGGGGAAGGCGACCTCATCATTGCGGTCTCGGAAGACGATGACACGGTCCGTGTGTCGGGCCCGGGCGAGGCCGCGGTGACGCGGGCGAGCATCCAGCTGCGCCGGCCGACGCGGGGGACGCCGGAGCGGACCCTGATCCTGGGGTGGAACTGGCGGGCGCCGACGATCATTCGTGAGCTGGATCGGTATGTCGCGCCGGGATCGAGCGTCCTCGTGGTATCGGAAAGCGCCGGCGGGGCAGACGGGGGCGCGGGCGGGCAGGCGAGCAATCAGACCGTGGACTACCAGGCGGGCGACACCACCGCGCGCGCGACGCTCGAAGCGCTCCGCATCGAGACCTACAAGCATGTGATCGTGCTGGCGTACGATCATCTCGAGGCGCAGCATGCCGACGCGCGCACACTGGTCACGCTGCTGCACCTGCGCGAGATCGCCGACCGCTTCGGCCATCCCTTCTCGATCGTGAGCGAGATGCTCGACGTGCGCAACCGCGCGCTCGCGGAAGTCACCAAGGCCGACGACTTCATCGTGAGCGACAAGCTGGTGAGCCTGATGCTGGCGCAGATCTCGGAGAACAAGGAGCTCAACGCCGTGTTCACCGACATCTTCGACCCCGACGGCTCGGAGATCTACCTCAAGCTTGCGGCCAACTACGTGAAGATCGGCGAGCCGGTCAATTTCTACACCGTCGTGGAGGCGGCGCGCGGTCGCGGGGAGACGGCGATCGGCTATCGCGTCACCGCGCAGGCGGGCGACGCGGCGGCGGCGTACGGGGTGGTCGTGAACCCGGACAAGTCGCGAAGCGTCACCTTCGCGGAATGGGACCGGATCATCGTGCTCGCGGAGGACTGATCATGAAGACACTCTGGTGGCTGCCGCGCATCTTTGCCGGCGTCGGGACGACGCTGCTCCTCATTTCGTCGTGGCTGTATACCGGGGAGCACGGCTTCGTGGCGCGCGCGTCGCGCACCACGGGCACGGTGGTGGAGCTGCGCTTCCGGCCGAGCTCCGACGGCGGGTCGTACTATCCGATCTTCAAGTTCAGCGACGCGCGCGGGGAGACGCACAACGTGTCATCGCAGGTCGGGTCGCGGCCCGCGTCAAGGCGCGTCGGCGACGTCGTGCCGGTGCTGTACGATCCCGCCGATCCGGCCCACGCCCGGATGGCGGGGTTCTTCCAGCTGCATGTCGGTTCGTTCATCACCGGGCTGCTCGGGCTCATCTTCGGTGGCATCGGCTTTGGCTGGCTCTTCCTGGCCCGGCGGTCGGACGCGCTCGCGGAGGAGCTTCGGCACAGCGGTGTGCGCATCCAGGCGAAGGTGGTCGGGGTCGAGGAGCGGCGGGCGATCACGGTGAACAACCGGCACCCGTGGCAGATCACGGCGGAGGCGGAGGAGCCGGGCCGGGCGGGGCAGCTATTCCGGAGCGGCCACATCTGGCAGGACCCGAGGCCGTATGTGAAGGAGACGGTCCAGGTCTTCGTCGACCGGAATGATCCGTCGCGGCATCATGTGGACCTCAGCTTCCTGCCCGCCGAGTGACGAAACGGCCGCCGGGCGTTTACGAGCGGCTGCGCGATTCGATCATTCGCGGGCGCATGGCGCCGGGGTCGCGGATGGCCGAGCAGGAGATCGCGCACCGGATGGGATTGAGCCGTACGCCGGTGCGGGAGGCGATGCGTAAGCTGGAACAGGACGGGTTCCTGGTCGGAGTCGGGTCGCCCCGGCGGGCCCAGCGGATCGTCGCGCCACTCACGGCGGCGGATCTGATCGACCTGTACAACCTGGTCGCGGTGCTGGAGGGGGAGGCGGCGCGGATCGTCGCGGGGCTGCCGGGGCGAACGCGACACGAGATCGGGTTGGAGCTGCAGTCGCTCGAGGCGACCTACAAGAAGCTGGGGAGCGAGGAGGCGCCGGATTACGACCGGCTGTTCGAGGCCCACAATGCCGTGCATATCCGTTTCGTCGAGAGTTCCGACAGCCCGCGGGTGCGCAGCATACTCGATACCATCAGGCCGCAGATCGACCGGTATGAGTACAACTATGCGCCCTTGGTGGGCCCGGACTACCGGGACACCTTCGAGGAGCATGATGAAATGGTGTACGAGTTGCACAGCGGGACGCCGGATGGGGCTCAGCACGCGGTTCGGCGCAACTGGCTGAACAGCGGGAAGCGTCTGCTGGCGGCAATAAAACGGACGGGCCCGAAGGGGGAATGGTAGGTGAGGTAGCTGGTCGAGGGTCGCGGTCCGGGGTTGCTCCTCTATTCGGGGATCACATGTCTCGACAATCGGTATACCAATATTGTATCCCTAATTGGTATCCCGTTCGGTATCCGAGCTCGATAGCCCCGATTGGCATCCCGTTCGGTATCCGAGCTCGATTGGCCCCAATTGGCATCCTTGTTCGGTATCCGAGCTCGGTATCCCAAATTGGTATCCCAATTCGGTGTTTCTTGAGCTAGATCTTCCGCGAGTCGTAGGCCCAGTGCAGCAGGGCCTGCCGCTGCTTCGGCCGGCACGCAAGGTCGCGCCGGACGCAGTTCTTCTTCAGCTGGGCGACATGGCGGCGCACCGCGCGCCACCGCGTGATCTGCCGGGCGTCATCGCGGCAGCGCCGGCCCATGTAGTAGCGGCAGTACCACTGGAACCAGCCTCGCGGATCCTCCTCGTAGATCCAGCCCTTCCTCCGCCACACGGCCAGGGGCTGCGAAGCATTCACGCCGAAGCAATTCAGCGACGCATCGTGCCGTTCGGCGCACAGCCTGGCCTTGCGAAACCAGGCCGCGGGAAACTCGCCGGCGCAGTCGGTCATGTACTTCCCGCCGAAGACGCCGAGCCGCAGCATCTCCTCCGGGCTCAGTTCCGGCGCAAAGTCGGGGTGGAAGTTG
>JAYTEN010000200.1:0-2330 GCA_043735145.1 Gemmatimonadota bacterium
TACGTGCTCCAGGAGTACTTTGTCCCCACCGACAGCCTGCGGGTCTTCGTGCCCCGGATGCGCCGGATTCTCCGGTCGCATCATGTGAATGCCGTCAACGTCTCCATCCGCCATGCGCTGCCCGATCCCGGCACGTACCTCGCATGGGCGCCCAACGAAGTCTTCGCGTACGTCCTCTACTACCGGCAGGACACGAGCCCCGCAGCCGGCCGCGAGGTCGGGCGCTGGACGCGCGAGCTGATCGAGGCAGCGGTCCTGAGCGGCGGCCGGTACTACCTGCCCTACCAGCCGCTGGCGACGCGCGAGCAGTTCGCCCGCGCCTATCCGCGCGCAGCCGACCTCTTCGCGCTGAAGCGCCGGGTCGATCCGACCGGCAAGTTCACCAACACCCTCTGGGATCTCTACGCGCCCGGGCCCGACGGCCGGGTCGCCGACGTGACGGGGGGGCGAATGCCCGCCGTGCTCCCGGCCGAAGTGATGGTCGCCCTCGACTCGGTGCACGGCTACATGCGGGAGGAAGGCGCCGAGTACATGACGCATCCGGAGTGGGACCTCGTTTACTCGAGCGAGGCGTACGCGCAGTGGCTCCGTGACGGCAGGATGCCGAGCGGGTTTCCCTACGTGAAGTCGGTGGGGACCTTCTGGCGCGGCTACACCGCCACGTCGCGCGCGGCGCGGGTGCGGTCGCCCGCCGGCTTCGGCACGCACCTGATGGATGTCACCATCGGCCTCTCCACCGCGGTGGAGTACGGCCTCGAGGGCATCTACGAGAACACCGTCGGCCGGCTCTTCGAGCTGGTGATGCCGGCCGGCGGCACCGACGAAGATCGTTATGCGGCGCAGGTCGCGGGCGAGTACGCGCAGCTCATCAACCAGAAGGGCTGGTACGAGTTCTCGTTCGCGCGCGCGCTCGGGCACCTGTGGACCCTGCCCTGGACCGGGTCCGGGATGCTGCGCAAATGGGAGCGCCGGTTCTTTCTTTCAATGGAGTACGGCGTGAAGTCGGTCTACGCGACGCTCATCGGCGCGGCGACGGGCGCGGGCTACGCGCCTGACGAGATGGGTCGCCACATCGTGGTAGCGGGCTGGAATGATTCACTCGCCTCGGGAGGCTTGAGGCGAACGGCTTGGCTGGACCGGCATTACGCGTTGCTGACGGTGCCTCGTTATGCGGCGTACCGCGACGCGCTGCTGCGGCTGGCCGGCCGCGCGGACGTGCGCGTGGCGGAGATCAACGGCAACCATCTCGTGACGCTCACCGGCACGGCGGCGCGCGGCTGGCGTCCGCCCGCGCGCACCCAGGTCGTGGTGGCCTACGGCGTCCCGGCGGAGCCGGGTCGCATGCGGCTGGTCCTGGCGGTCGATGCGCGGGACCTGTTGACCTCGCTGGCGCAGGCCGGGGCGGGCGACGGGATGCGGGTGGACCATGTTTACGACTACTGACTGAACGCGAAGGAGGTGAGGGGAGGTTCTCGTTCGCAGCCGCTTAATCAGGTTCCCATCGTGGTCGGCCTGCGTACCGCCAGCGCTTCACCCTTGGCCGTGATCACGCCCCCGGCCGAGACGGTGGCCTGTACTTTTACCTTCCGCTCACCGACCTCGACGGCGCGGGCACGAATCTCCAGCTCCGGGCCTAACGGCGTGGGCTTGAGGTAATCGACGTGCAGGTACGCGGTGACGAACCGCGGCGACGGCTCCTCGCCGATGTCGCGCCCCGCCGCCCGCTCCATCGCGGCGGCCGCCGTGCCCATCGCGTGACAGTCGATCAGCGACGCGAGCAATCCGCCGTACACATAGCCCGGCATCGCCATGTGCTCGGGGCGCGGCGTGAAGCGCGCGACCGTCTCGTCGCCGTCCCACAGGGTGCGCACGTGCAGGCCCACGGTGTTCAGCCGGCCGCAGCCGTAGCACCAGGAGTAGTCGTCGGGATAGTGGTCCTGCACCGCCCCCGCTGCATCCGCCATCAGGGCCTGCCCTCTACCCAGGGGACCCGGGGCTTGACCTCGTCCCAGAGCCGTTGAAAGCGCGGATCGCCACGCAGCGGCGCGAAGATCGGGTCATGCAGCGTGATCCAGGTGCCCAGGCTGACGGAGCACGCGGCCGTCGCGGTACAGCGAGCCTCGCCCCCGGCGACGCGCACGTCGCGCAGCCGTTCGAGGGATGCGAGCGCTTCATCGCGGAGGCCCAGGGCCAAGGCAAGCCCCGCCCGGGCTGGGAGGGTGGCGGTGGCCGTCTCGTGGCGTAGCTGCTCGAGCTGCGTTCGCGCCGGCGTGCTGTCACCCGCGGCCAGGTGCAGCAGCGCCGGCAGCTGAAACCTCGTCTGAGGTGTG
>JAYTEN010000201.1:0-3991 GCA_043735145.1 Gemmatimonadota bacterium
ATCGAGCCCAAGCGCCAGCTGCCGGTGCCGGTGCGGCTCTGGCTCACCAAGGGCGAGGAGAACCGGATGGCGTTCGTCCTCTGGTACACCCTCGCCGGACCGGGGCTCGGCATGGGCGTGGGCACCATCGCCCACTTCGGGTTGGGACTGGGCATACCGCTCGCGACGTTCATCGGCATCTCCTCGTACGTCTTCACGCCCCTCGTGCTGCACGGCACCCAGCGCTGGTGGCGCCTGCGCAGGCTGCTCGGCCAAGGCTACTCCATCGAGGATGCGCGCATCGCGGTGCGCGACCTGGTCGAGCGCCGGCGCGAGGAGCTGACCTGGGAGTACGGCGGTGAGCCGCCGTGGTGGGCCAAGGCCACGCGCTTCACGATGCACCTGGGCGGCTGGTCGCTGGCGGCGCTCTTCATCCGCATCATGACGATGCACGGCGATCGGGGAGCCACCCTGGCCATCGCCTCGGTCGCCGCGACCGGCGTGCTGACGCTGTCCGCGGCAGCCCAGGCGATCCGGCCCGGCAAGAAGATCACGCGCGACCTCATGCAGGAGTGGCGGCTGAAGTTCTGGAACGGCAAGTACGGAAAGTGGTTCGAGAAGATCGCGCGCATCGGGCTCCGGCGCCGTGCCGTGCCGGCCGAGCTGACCTATCGGCCGACCGAGATGGCCATCGGGCTCGCGGCGGACGCGCTCTTCGAGTCGCTGCCGAAGGACCAGCGCAAGGAATTGAAGGAGCTGCCGGGAGTCCTCGAGCGCCTCCAGCTCGATGCCGCGCTGATGCGCAGGACGGTGGACGAGCTCAACGGCGCGCTCGCGGGCCTCGGCGACCAGGGCGACGCCGCGCGCTCCAGCGCGCTCGCCACCGACAGCGCGAAAGCGGGACTCGCCGACACCCGCGCGAAGCTGCGCGCCGACCTCACGCTGAAGCGCGACGAGGCGGCGCGCCGGCTGGCATCCGCGGTCGCCTCGCTCGAGACGGTGCGGCTCAGCCTGCTGCGGCTCAAGGCGGGCACCGGCACGGTGAGCGAGTTGACGGCGGATCTATCGGCGGCGCGCTCCCTCACCGAGGACCTTGACGCCGCGCGCACGCTGTCCGACGGCATCGACCGCACCGTCGCCGGACACGCCGAAGTCGAGTCGCTGCTCCGGCCCAACGATGCCTGACGCGCTCGCGCCCGAATTCGTCGCCCTCCAGCAGGCCGTCGCCGGGCGCTATTCGCTCGAGCGCGAGCTCGGGCGCGGCGGCATGGGCATCGTCTTTCTCGCCCGCGACGTCGCCCTCGACCGGCTCGTCGCCATCAAGCTGCTGCCGCCGGCGCAGGCCGCGCAGCCGGGGTTGCGCGAGCGCTTCCTGCGCGAGGCACGCACCGCCGCGCAGCTCTCGCACCCCAACATCGTCGGCATCCACCTGGTCGAGGAATCGGGCGGCCTGGTCTTCTTCGTCATGGCCTACGTCGAAGGCGACACCCTCGGCGCGCGCCTGCGCGGCAAGGGCCCGATGTCGCCGAACCCGGGAACGCGGCTGCTCCAGGAGTGCGCCTGGGCGCTGGCCTACGCGCACCTCAAGGGCATCGTCCACCGCGACGTGAAGCCCGACAACATCCTCATCGAGCAGGGCACCGGCCGCGCGATGGTCACCGACTTCGGCATCGCGCGCGCCGGCGAAATCAGCGGCGGCACGTCCGTCGGCGAGATCCTCGGCACCGCCCAGTACATGAGCCCCGAGCAGGCGTGCGGCGAGAAGGTGGACGGGCGCAGCGACCTGTACTCGTTAGGCGTCGTGGGATTCTACTGCTTCGCGGGGAAGCTGCCCTTCGAGGCCCCCGACGTGCCGTCGCTCCTCGCGATGCAGATCACGAAGCCGGCGGCGCCGCTCTCGTCGATCGCGCCGGGGGTCCCGTCGAAAGTCGCCCAGGCGATCGACAAGTGCCTGGCCAAGATTCCCGACGACCGCTTCGCCACCGGCGAAGCCTTCGCCGAGGCGCTGGCCCAGGCCACCCTTGCGGTGCGCGAGACCCCAGCGCCGATCCGGGTCTGGCTGACCAAGGGTGAAGGCGCCCGGCCGGCGCTCAACCTGTGGACCATCTTCATGGGATTCGGCACCCTGGCCGAGCTCATCGGCACGATCCTCGGCCACGGGTCCTTCAGTCCCCAGCCCTTGATCTTCGCGGCGGTGCCGTGGCTGGTCTTCCTGCTGTACCGCGTGCGGCACACCCAGCAGGTGCTGGAGGTGGGCTACAGCGTCGACGACCTGCGTGCCGCGATGCGGCAGCAGCTCGATCAGCGCAAGGAAGAACTGGCGTTCGAATACGACCGCGAGCCGCCGCTCTGGGCCAAGCTGGTCCGGAAGGCCGCCTTCGGTGGGGTCCTCCTCGCTGGCGTCGCGGCGGCCTACGTCTGGGCCACTCCGGTCCCGAGCGTCGCGGTCACCTCGTACCTCTTCGGGAGCGCCGCCGCGCTGGCCCTGGGCGGCGCCCTGATCGGGCAAATGGTCCCGGGCAAGCGCCTCAAGCCGCGCGACCGGACGCTCGAGTTCCGGCTGAAGGTTTTCGACAGCCCGATCGGCCGGTTCATGCAGAAATTCGCGACACTGGGGCAGCCCTCGAACAAGGCGCTGCCCGCCGGGGCGCACCGCCCCACCGAAGTCGCGATCGGGATGGCCGCCGACCAGATCTTTGAGTCGCTCGACAAGGGCACCCGAAAGGCGCTGAAGGAACTTCCCGCGCTGGTGCGCCGCCTGGAGGCCGAGGCGCAGGGCATGCGCGCGCGGGTGGAAGAGCTGCAGGCGATGATCGCCGGCCTCGGCGACGAGGCGCTCGCCGCGCAGTCGCTGTCGCTCAAGGGCAACGAGGCCGGCGTCGTGATGGACGGAGCGCGCGACAAGCTGCGGCGCGAGCTGACGGAGCAGCGGGACAAGGCGTCACAGCGGCTGAGTATCGCCGTCGCGGCGCTCGAGAACATCCGTCTCGACCTGCTGCGGCTCAAAGCCGGCGTCGGAACGGTGGACCAGCTCACCGCCGATCTCAACGCGGCGCGCGATCTCCAGGCCGAAATCGAGATTGCCGTGGTGGCCAATCGCGAGATGGAGGCCGCCCTGCGGACGGGCCCCGCGGCGCGATAAACCTATTTTTCCTGCTTCCCCTTCTTCACCTTCTTCACCTTCTTCACCTTCTTCACCTTCTTCACCTTCTTCACCTTCTTCGCCTTCTCGCCAATCGCCTTCTCAATCGCCTCCCCAATCGTGCGCATCGCCTTGATGCGCGCCCACAGCTTGTCGTTGGCTTCGATGATCGTCCACGGTGCATAGGTAGTGCTGGTGCCGGCGATCATGTCGGAGACCGCCACGCGGTACTGGTCCCACTTTTCGCGGTTGCGCCAGTCCTCCGCGGTGATCTTGTACTTCTTGTAGTCCTTCTGCTCGCGCTCCTTGAAGCGCTCGAGCTGCACTTCGGGCGAGATGTGGAACCAGAACTTCACCATGATGGCTCCGGCATTCGCCAGCGAGAGCTCGAACTCCTTGATCTCCTGGTAGGCGCGCCGCCACTCGGCCTCGGTCGCGAACCCCTCCACCCGCTCGACCAGGACGCGGCCGTACCAGGTGCGGTCGAAGATCGCAAAGTGCCCGGCCTTGGGAATCCGCGTCCAGAACCGCCACAGGTACTGGTGCGTCGCCTCGTCGCCCTTCGGCGCGGCGATCGGTATCACGTCGTACCCGCGCGGGTCGAGGCTGCCGATGACGCGCTTGATCGCCCCGCCCTTGCCAGCCGCGTCCCACCCTTCCATCGCCACGATCACGGGCCGGCGTTCCTGGAAGCAGCGGAACTCCAGCTCGCGCAGCCGCACCTGCCAGTGACGCAGCGCGCTCTCGAAGCGCGCATCGGACAGCGACTTCGTGAGGTCCACCTCGTCGAGCACGGTGCGCACCTTCGCCAGCGCCGGCACGGTGACGGCGGCACGGGGCTTCCGGTGCTTCACCGCGCCTTCGGCCTTG
>JAYTEN010000202.1:0-8872 GCA_043735145.1 Gemmatimonadota bacterium
ACGGTGCCCCGCAGGCGCCACCGGACCCTCAGGATGAGGAACATCGCGACGACGACGAGCCCGAACGTGAGTCCCCACCACAGCCCGGCCGGTCCCCACCGCAGCGACATCCCCAGCCACCAGCTTACCGGCAGTCCCATGAGCCAGAAACCCAGGATGCTGATGAGCATCGGCATGCGCGTGTCACCGGTGCCCCGCAGGATGCCGATGCAGACCACCTGCGTCCCGTCGAAGACCTGGAAGACGCCCGCGATCGGGATGAGCGAGGCCGCGACGGCCGCGACCGCCGCATCGCTGGTGTAGACGCGCGCGAAGAACGCCGGCACCGCCAGCATGGCGCCCGCGCTCACCATCATGAATCCGATGCCGCAGGCCAGCGCTGCACCGGCGGCGCTGCGCGCCTCGGCCATGTCTCCGCGGCCGACCGCGTTGCCCACCAGCACCGCGGCCGCCGCCGACACGCCGAGCGGCACCATGAACGTGAGCGACGCGAGGTTGAGGGCGACCTGATGGCCCGCCAGCGCCACGGTGCCGATCCAGCCCATCATCAGCCCCGCGACGGCGAACACGCCGTATTCCAGCCACATCTGCATCCCGATAGGTGCGCCCAGCATCAGCATGCGGCCGATCGCGCGCGGCTCCCACGCGTCGGCGCGCCGCGGCACCAGGCCGGGCTTGATGTCCCGCCAGGCCAGGCCGAGCAGCGCGATCGGCAGCAACCACCGGCTGATCATGGTCGCGAGGGCCGAACCAACCACGCCGAGCGCCGGAGCGCCCCAGTGTCCGAAAATGAAGACCCAGTTGAGTCCCGCATTGGCGGCGTTCGCGATGACAATCGCCAGGACGATCGGCGCCACGCGGTGCCGGGCCTGGAGCGTCTGCCGGAGCACGACAAAGACGTAGAAGGGCAGCATGCCTGGCGCCACCACGCGCGCGTACGCCGCCGCCAGGGGCACGACTGCGGCCGGCTGGTGGAGGGCGCGCAGCACCGGTCCGGCGGCGAGCAGGAGGAGCATCGCCAGCACCGAGAGCGCGGCGGCGATCATCAGCCCGCGCTGCACCGCGCGCGCGATCGCCAGCTCGTCGCGCGCGCCCACCGCCTGCGCGACGATCGGATCGAGCGCCAGCAGCATGCCGACGCCAAACACCGCCGAGGCATAGAAGTAGAGATTGCCCATGGCCACCGCGGCGATGGCCGTGGCCGAGACGCGGCCGACCATCAGCGTGTCCACGACGCCCATGAACATCAGTCCCACCTGCACCGTCGCCACCGGCACGGCGAGGCGCGCCATGGCCGCCAGCTCCTGGCGGAAGCCGCGCGGGGCGGCGGGTTCGGTCGCGGGGGTGATAGGCACGCGCTAAGATTCTAACTGTCCATGGCACTCCTGCGTCACACTCACCTGCGGGCCGTCGGCGGCGTGGTTGCGCTGGCGCTGGCCGCGGCGTGCCGGGGGAAGCCGCCCGCCGAGATCCGTCTCGGCCTGCTGGCGACCCTCACCGGCCCCTACGCCGAGGTTTCGGGCCTGCCGACGCAGCGGGGCGCCGAGCTCGCCATCCGCGACGCGGGCGGCATCACGATTCACGGCGTCCCCTACACGGTCGTCCTCGTCCCGAAGAACTTCGCGGACCGCGCTGACGCCGCGGCGAGCGCGGCCCAGGCCCTCATCAACCAGCAGCGGGTGGTGGCGCTCATCGGGCCACAGTTCAGCCGGCACGCGATCGCCGCGTCGGTTGTCGCCGAGAATTCCCGCCTGCCGATGATCAGCCCCATGTCGTCGAACCCCGCGACGACCGCCGGCAGGCACTACGTCTTTCGCCTCGCCTTCCTCGACGACATCCAGGGGAGCGTGCTGGCCCGCTTCGCGCGCGAGAATCTCCACGCGCGCACCGCCGCGGTGCTCTACGACGTCTCGACCGCGTACAGCCGTGACGTGGCGCTGCGCTTCCAGTCGGCGTTCACCGCCGCGGGCGGGCGTGTCACCGCCTTCGAGTCGTACACGGCCGACCAGGCGCGCGACTTCGGCCCGCAGCTGGGGCGTATCGCGCGCGCCGTTCCGAATGTGCTTCTGCTGCCGAACTTTCCCGACGCCGTGAACCGCCAGGTGCCGCAGTTGGTGGCCGCCGGCATCCACGCCACGCTCCTGGGGAGTGACAGCTGGGATCCGCCGACCCTGCCTCCGCGGCACGCCGGCCAGGCCGTGTACGTCACCAGCCAGTGGCGGCCCGATATTCCGCTGGAATCGGCGCGACAATTCATCGAGCGCTATCGCGCGATCTTTCACGCCGAGCCCCGCGCCTCCGCCGCGATGACCTACGATGCCGTGCGCATCGTGCTCGACGCCATCCGGCGCTCGGGCACGCTTCACCCCGACTCGCTTCGCGATGCCATCGCGGCCACGCATGGGTACGCGGGCGCCACCGGACTGATCTCGTTCGACGGCGCGCCGGACCCGAAGCGCTCGGTCGCGGTGTCCGAGATCCTCGCCAGCGCGATCCGGACCGTACGACTGGTCGAGCCGTAGCATGACGGCGACGCCGCGCGCGCGGCGGCGATCCTACGCCGCCTTCACCGCCAGCCTCGACGAGAGCCTGCTCGTCAGGCTCGTCACGTCCTTCATCGGCCTCGCGCTCCTCAGCGTGGGCCTGACCGCAACGGCCGCCTTCTTCACCGCGCGGTCGTCGCTGCGCGACCAGGTCCTCGACCGCCTGAAGACGGTCGCCTTCATGAAGGAGGGCGAGCTGAACCGCTGGGTCGAGGAAATGAGGACCGACCTCGTTTTCATCGCCCAGCTGCCGCAGCTGCGCGGCGACGCCGCCGTCCTCCAGGCACCACGCGGCCCCGCCGACGCCGCGGCGCGCGCGCAGATGGAGGCGCTGCTCGATTCGGCCCAGGCGACGGCGCTCGACATGGACGAGGTCTTCGTGCTGTCGGCCGTCGGCGGCGAGGTGCTGGCTTCCACTGACCGGCGCCGCATCGGCGAGTACCGCGTGAACGATCTCTTCTTCACGCGCGGCCGCACCGGCACGTTCATCCAGAACGTTTACCTCTCCCCCGGCACTGGCCGGCCCACCGTGACCATCGCGACGCCGATCCGCGCGGGCGGCACCACCATCGCGGTGCTCGCCGGGCACCTCAACCTCGAGCGCATCGACCGCATCCTGCAGGAGCGCTCGGGCCTCGGCGCCACCGGCGAGGCGTACCTGGTCACGCCGCTCAACGAGTTGGTGACGAGCAACCGGTTCGGCCGCGCGGACGTGCGCCGCGGCGTGCACAGCGACGGCATCCAGTCCGCGCTGGCCGGCGAGGGTGGCGCCGGCCTCTACGAGAACTACGCCGGCGTGCGCGTCCTCGGCGCGTGGCGCTGGAACGCCCAGCGCCAGCTCGCGCTGCTCGTCGAGATGCACGCCGTCGAGGCCTTCGCGCCGGCCCGCGAGCTGGTCGGCACCATCCTCGGCTTCGGCATCGGGAGCGCGCTGCTGCTGGCGATCGGCATCTGGCTGATTGCGCGCCGCATCGTGGAGCCGATCCTCGCCGTGGCGCGCACGGCGCGCGAGGTCGCGGCCGGCAACTTCGAGGCGACCGCGCCGGTGGTCACCCGCGACGAGGTGGGCCTGCTCGCGCGCGCCTTCAACGACATGACGCTGCGCCTGCGCGGCGTCTACGCCGACCTGAATCGGCAGGTGGACGAGACGTATCGCGCCTACCGCGCACTCGAGGAAAGCCAGCAACTGCTCCAGGCGGTGGTCGACAACACCGCCAACCTGATCGTGGTGCTCGACGCGTCGGGTAAATTCCTGCTGGTCAACCGGCGCTTCGAGGACCTCTTCCACCTGCGGCATGAAGACGCCCGCGGCCGCGAGCCCTCGCAGGTCATGCCGTCCGACACCAGTAGCGCCCTCGAGCACGCGGCCCGCGGCGCGCTGCTCAGCCAGCGTGCCTTCGAGATCGACAGCGAGCTCCACCTCGACGGCGTCCGCCATCACTACCACTTCGTCGCCTTCCCGCTGGTGAAGGGCGACCACGCGCCCTTCGGCGTCGGCGTGCTAGGCACCGACCTCAGCGAGCGCACCCGTGCCGAGGAAGAGCGGCGGCGCCTCGAGGCGGGCGTCCAGCAGGCCCAGAAGCTGGAGGGACTCGGCCTGCTCGCGGGCGGCGTCGCGCACGATTTCAACAACATCCTCACCGCGATCATCGGCAGCGCCGCCGTCGCGCTCGAGGAGCTGCCCGCCGCGTCGCCCTCGCGCGCCGATCTGGAGCAGGTGATCAGCGCGGCCGAGCGGGCCGCGAAGCTGACGCGCCAGATGCTCGCCTACGCGGGCCGCGCCAGCTTCACCATCGAAACCTTCGACCTGAACGCCGTCATCCGCGAAATGGCGGAGCTCATCGCCATCGCGGTCCCCAAGCAGGTGGCGCTGCGGCACCTGCTGGAGCCGTCCCTCCCGCCCCTGCGCGGCGACCGTACCCAGGTGAGCCAGATCGTCCTCAACCTGATCACCAATGCCGCCGAGGCGACCGGGGCGAAGGGCGGCACCGTCACCGTGCGCACCGGGCTGGTGGCGAAGGCCGACATCGCCCTGGCCGAGTACCGGTTCGTGCCTAACGATAGCGCCGCCTTCGTGTCGCTCGTCGTCGACGATACCGGCGCCGGCATGGCCCCCGAGACGATGACACGCATGTTCGACCCGTTCTTCTCCACCAAGGGGTCGGGCCGGGGCCTCGGCCTCGCCGCGGTGCTCGGCATCGTGCGGCAGTCGGGCGGCACCATGAAGGTGACGAGCATATCCGGCGGGGGCACCACCTTCACGGTGCTGTTCCCGGCCGCGGACCGCGCCCTCCTCGCGCGACCGGGCACCGCCGCGCCCGCGGCCGCGGCCCCGGAACCGCAATCGGGCGTGATCCTGATGGTGGATGACGAGGCCGTCGTCCGGCGCGCGACCCGCCGCATTCTCGAGCGCGCGGGGTTCGTGGTGATCGAATGCGTGAACGGACAGGAAGCGGTTGACCGTTTTGCCGCCGAGGGCGGGCACATCAGCGTCGTGATCCTGGACGTCACCATGCCGGTCATGGGCGGAGCCGAAGCCTTCAGGCGGATGCGGGCCCTGGGGCCGCCGGTTCCGGTCATCGTCTCCAGCGGCTACGACCAGGCCGACACCATTTCGGCCTTTACCGGCGAGATGGTAGAGTTTCTCCAGAAGCCCTACACGCCGAACCAGCTCCTGGGAAAAATCCGGGACATCATGGCGGGAAACGCCGCGCGACCATGATCAAGGCCGTATCACCATGCTCTGTAACGACTTGAGCCTGCCCGGGCCAAGGTCTCCCGCCGCCCCCGACCGGGGGCCCCGGCGCCCGTTTGCGTAGCCCCCTCGGTGCCGGTCTATATTTGATGACTCAACCGCAGCAATAAGGAATACTCCAGGCCCCCGGGGATCGCTTCGGCGTGCGCATAGTCGTGTCCGCCATTCGTCGTCTTGTCACGCCCGCTGCCTCGCGACTGGCTGCGGGCGTGATGGTTGTCGCCCTCGGCCTGACCGCGACCACCTGCCGCATCGCCGATCTCGTCAATCCGCAGCATCCCGGTACCATCACCGTCGACCAGCTGCAGGTCCTCGACAGCGCCGCCGCGGGCAGCGCCGCGGTCCATGGCCATGCCGTGACCATCGGCGCCGACGCCGGCGCCATCGCCTGGTCGGTCCGCATCGCGCAGGGCAGCACCTGGCTCAAGCTCCCCGCCCTGTCGGGCACCGCCCCCGGGACGTATTCGTTAGGCTTCGACCCCGCCGGCCTCGCCGAAGGGGTCTACCGCGACACCCTCGTCTTCCAGGTCGCCGGGCTCGCGGGCACACCCATCGCGGTGCCGGTGGAGTTCCGCATCCAGGCGTGCGCCGTATCCGACATCTCGCCATCGGTCACGGCGCTGGATTCGATCACGGCGCGCGACTGCGCCGCGCCGGGCCGCGCCGGCCGCTTCGCGCGGCTCTACCGCTTCAACGGCGCCGCGGGCGACAGCATCACCGTCAAGGTGACGTCCGCCGCCTTCGACGGCTATCTCCTGCTCGACAGCGCCCTCGGCATGCCGCCCGTGAGCCAGAACGACGCGTGCATCGCGCTCGCCAACGATCCCTGCCTGCGCTACGTGCGCCTGCCCCGCACCGGCAGCTACGTCGTCGAGGCAACGACCGCCGCCGCCGCGGCGACGGGCGCCTTCCGGATCGACGTCACGAAGCCGCGCGCCCCGGCGATTCCCGCCACGCTGCGGCAGCTCCTCATCGACAACGTCACGCCCGTCACGACCGGCGGCGCGCTCGATATCGGCTCGCTCAGCCTCGGCGCGACGCTGACCGACCCCGACGACGACACGCTGCGTTTCGAGGTCGAGGTGCGGCCGGTCGGCACCGTGTTCCTCAACACCGGCACCGCGATCAGCGGGCTGGTCGCGTCGGGCCTCGCGGCCACGACACCGGTGAGCGGCCTCAGCGACGATCTCATCTACCACTGGCAGGCGCGCGCGGTCGATCGCACCGGCCGCGCCAGCCCCTGGGTCAGCTTCGGCGGCAACGCCGAGTCGGCGGCGGACTTCCGCGTCGCCGTTCCGCAGGATCCCCTTGTGCCCTCGGTCACGGGACAGCTGGCGACCGATGGCGTCACCGCGATCGCCGTGGGCGCCGCGACCGACGAAGCGTCGGCCGTCTTCCAGGCCACGCTGAATGATCCCGATCCGTCGGATCAGCTGCGGCTCGAGGTCGAGGTTCGCCCCATCGGCACCGCCTTCACCAACGCGGCGTCGGGCTCGAGCCCGGCAGTCGCGCGTGGCAGCATCGCCTCCGCGACGATCGGCGGACTCAGCGACAACGTCGCCTACCACTGGCAGATGCGGACCGTCGACCAGACCGGCCGGGCGAGCGCGTGGACGTCGTTCGGCGCCAACGCCGAATCGGCGGCGGACTTCCGCGTTGCCCTCCGGCCCGCGCAGCTGGGCATCACGGCGCAGCCGCCCACCACCGTCGCGGGCGCCGCCATCGCGCCCGCGGTGAGTGTCGCCGCGCAGGATGCCGCCGGCAACACCCTCGCGAGCTTTGCCGGCAACATCTCCATCGCCCTTGGCGCAAACCCCGGCGGGGCGGCGCTCACCGGCACGATGACAGTCGCCGCCGCGGCGGGCGTCGCCTCCTTCGCCGGCCTGCATCTCGACAAGGCGGCGGCGGGCTACACGCTGGTCGCCAGCGCCGGGACTCTCAACGCGACGACGGCGGCCTTCACGATCACGCCGAGCGCGGCGACCCAGCTCGCCTTCACCGCCGCCCCGGCGGCGGCGAGCGCGGGCGCGGCATTCTCGCCCGCCGTGCAGGTGACGGCGCGGGACGCGTTCGGCAACGTGGCGACGGGCTTCACCGGGACGGTCACGGTGTCGCTGGCCGCGAATCCCGGCGGCGCGGCGCTCGCCGGCACCACCAGCGCCGCCGCGGTGGCGGGCGTGGCCCTGCTGCCGGGGCTCAGCCTCAACCGCGCGGCGGCCGGCTACTCGTTAGGTGCCGCGGCCACCGGCCTCGCCGGCGCGACGAGCCCGGCCTTCGCGGTGTCGGCCGGCGCCGCCGCGCAGCTGGCGATCGTCACGGCGCCCTCGGGCGGCGCGACGAGCGGCGTGGCGCTCGGCGTGCAGCCCGCGCTCCAGCTCCAGGACGCGCTCGGCAACGCCGTGGCGCAGGCGGGCGTCGTGGTGACGGCGACGATCGCCAGCGGCGCGGGCGGCGCGACGCTGGCCAATGCGACGGCGACGACCGACGCGGCGGGCCTCGCGACCTTCTCGGGGCTGACGCTCACGGCGCCAAGCGGATCCTACGCCCTGGGCTTCGGCGCGACGGGCCTCACGCCGGCGACGTCGGGCACCATCGGCATCGCCGCCGGTTCGGCCACGCGGCTCGCCGTCTCGACGCCGCCGTCGGGCACCGCCGTCAACGGCGCGCCCCTGGCGCAGCAGCCGTCGGTCCGGCTCCTCGACGCGGCGGGCAACGGCGTCGGCCAGGCGGGCACCGTCGTCACGGCGCAGATCGCCACCGGCGGCGGGACCCTGGGCGGGACGCTGACGGCGACGACGAACTCGTCAGGCATCGCGACCTTCACGAATCTTTCCGTCACCGGGCTCGTCGGCTCGCGCACCCTGGGCTTCACGGCGCCGGGCCTGACGGCGACGAGCTTCGGACCCATCGTCCTGTCCGCCGGACCGGCGACGCAGATGGCGCTCCAGGCGGGATCGGGGCAGTCGGCGGTGGCCGGCAGCGCCGTCGCGACGGCGCCGTCGGTCATCGTCAGCGACGTCAGCGGCAATCCCGCCGCCGGCATCGCGGTCACCTTCACGGTGGCAGCCGGCGCTGGCAGCGTGCTGCCGGCCGGACCGGTTTCGACCGGCGCGAACGGCATCGCAGCCGCCACGCAGTGGACGCTGGGCACCAGCGCCGGAGCCAACACCCTCACCGCATCCGCCGCCGGCCTCACGGGGAGCCCGGTGAGCTTCAGCGCGACGGGCCTCGTCGGCGCCGCCGCGTTGTTCTCGAAGTCGGCGGGCGACAACCTCACCGGCCCGGTCGGTTCGGTCCTCGGCACGCTGCTCGAGGTGCTGGTGACCGACGCCAACGGCAATCCCGTCCAGGGCGCCGGCGTGACCTGGGCCGCGGCGGCGGGCGGCGGCTCCGTGGCACCCGCCGCGTCGACCACCGGCCCGACGGGGCGGGCGACGACGACGCGCACGTTAGGCAGCGGCGCCGGGACCCAGACGACCACCGCGCTCGCCACCATCAGCGGCGCGGCCACCACGCTGACCTTCACCGCCACGGCGACCGTCGGCGGGGCGGCGCAGATGGCGCTCCAGGCCGG
>JAYTEN010000203.1:0-3126 GCA_043735145.1 Gemmatimonadota bacterium
ACGTTGTCGAGGGCGATGCGGCCGATGGCGAGCGTCCGCAGGTAGGTCACTGCGTCGGTCTTCGGCATGTCCGCCATCTCGGTGTGCTCGGGCTGGAGCGGCCAGCAGATCCACGCCGTGAAGCCGCCGGTCTCCTTCTGCTGCTGCTTGATCCGCAGGATGCTCTCGATCCGCTCGGCATTGGTTTCGCCGAGGCCGTACATCATCGTGGCGCTGGTGAGCATGCCGCGCCGGTGCGCCTCGGCCATGACAGTCAGCCAGGCCTCGGTCTGCGCCTTCTTCTTCGCCACCATCTCGCGCACTCGATCCACCAGGATCTCGCCGCCGCCGCCCGGAATCGACGCGAGGCCCGCGTCCTTCAGCTGGTCGATCACCTCGCCGACGCTCATGCGGAAGCGCTTGGCGAAGAACTCGATCTCCGAGGGCGAAAAGCCGTGCACGTGGATCGGGTGGTGCTCCCGGATGTACTTCAGCAGGTCGAGGTACCACTCGAACGGGATGTACGGGTTGTGCCCGCCCTGCATCAGGATTTGCACCGCGCCGATGGCCTTGGCCTCGTCGATCTTCTGCCCGATCTGCTCGAAGCTCAGCGTGTATCCCTCGGGGTGCTTCGGCCGGCGGTAGAATGCGCAGAACTTGCAGTCGGCGACGCAGATGTTGGTGTAGTTGATGTTGCGGTCGATGATGTACGTCACCGTCTCGCCGGGGTGCTTCTGCATCCGCGCGGCGTCGGCCATGCGCCCGAGCTCGAGCAGCGGGGCGTTTTCGTACAGGTCGAGGAGGTCGGTGGCTTCGGACATGGCGCGAAAGATACGGGGCGGTGGACGGTGGGCGGTAGTTACGGCCGTGAGCCCAGGGCGACGGCCTGCTCCGCCCGCACGCTATCGCGGCCGATTCTCCAGCGCGGAGGCCATGACGCCAACGGGCAGGACGGCGCGCCGGGCCATCACGCGCCGCCGGCGCCCGCGGCGACGCGCCGCACCAGGTCCTGGAAGCGGGGGTCCGTGTAGATGAATCGGAACGCGGTATCATACTGGATAAAGGGCATCCAGGCCTCCCGGTCGCGGAAGGCCTGCTCGAGCAATTCGAGCGCCCGGTCCGCGCGTCCGGCGAGGGCATGCCCGCGCGCGAAACTCCACGCGCGCACATACGGGGTCGTTGCGCGCGCCACCGCGATCGCGCTGTCGATCTCGGCGGCCGACCAGGGGTGGCATCGCCAGACGCCAGGGGTGCGGCGAGGCCGGCCGAGCATCGAGTCCACCGCGGCACACTGCCCAGCTCCGTCGAGCACGCGCATGACCACCATGATGTCGTACGGCGAGTGCGGCCCGGCAGCCAGGAAGCGCCGCGCGCGGGCGATCGCCGCGTCATGTTCGCCAAGGGTCCCCAGCGCGAATGAGGCAGTGGAGAGGGTGCGCCCGCTCAGCGAATCGATGTCGATCGCGCGCCTGAGCTCGCCGCCCGCCTCGGCGGTGTCGCCGCGCAGCAGCAGCGACTGACCGAGGATCACGTGCGTCTCGGCGGACGCCGGGTTGAGCGCCACCGAGCGCCGCGCGAGCAGCAGGGAGCCCGGCACGTCCCAGTCGTACCACAGCGCGATCTTGGCCAGCGCGGCCGTCGCCTCGCCGTTGACCGGGTCGATCCGGAGCGCGCGCGTGGCCGCGGCGCGGGCGCGCGGATAGGCGGCGCGCGGCGCGAGCACGTTGTCGGCGATGGAGATGAACGCGGATGCCGATGCCGCCCAGGCGTCGGCGAAAGCGGAGTCGGCGGTCACCGCGGCGTCGAACATCGCGCCCGCGGCGAGGTAGCTCTCCCCGCCCTGCGAGAGGAGCGCGCGGCCCCGCACGTATGATTCGTAGGCCGCCGCATTCACCGTGGGCAGCGCGGCCAGCTGCGCGCGCTCGCCCGGCGCCAGCTCGCCGACGATCGCGGTCGCCACCGAGTCGGCGATGAACCGGATGAGGCCGAGCAGGTCGGCGCCGGTGCGCTGGAGCGAGCCGGACCAGCGCATGCGGCCGTTCGCGGCCTCGAGCAGCTGCGCGTTGACGCGGACGATGCCGCCCGCGGCGACGAACTGCCCGTCCACCAGCCAGCGAGCGCCCATCGCCGTGCCAAGGCGGCGTGGGTCGCGGGCGCCGGTGGTCAGCGCATACCGAACGCTCGCGGGGCTGGTGACCCGGAGCCGGGCGACCCTGGCGAGGTTCGTCGTGATCTCGTCCGCCACGCCTTCGGCCAGCATCGTGAGCGACGTATCGCGGGCTCGGTTCTCAAAAGGGAGGACAGCGACGGTGCTGGTGACCGGGGCGCGTGACACGCCGGCGCACGGCGGCGGCGCGCCATTCGGGCATTGGGCGGTGAGCCGGCAGGTCGGTAAGGCGGTAAGCACGGCCAGAGTTGCGTTGCGTGCCGCCCTGCCGCCGTACCGCCGTACCGCCGTCAAGCCGCGCCGATGAAGGCGAGGGTGCCGTCGGGAACGATGCCCCGCGTCGCGAGGCGCTGGAAGAAATTCGTGAGGCCAGCGAGGTGCCGGTACGAGAGCCCGTAGTCGAGGCCCGCGAGGTACTCGGCACAGTCGCCGCGGTCCACGTCCGTCACGCGCGCGGCTTCCTCGGCCAGCATCGGGATGTTCGCGAGTCCCCACTTCCGGCTCGCGAGCAGCGCGCGATGGACGTCGCGCACCGCGGCCCGGTCGGTGTCGCGCCGCGCCGCCCACACCGCGAAGACGAACGGCAGTCCCGTCCACTTCTTCCACTCCTCGCCCAGGTCGACGATGTGCGGATAGGCGCCCCTGGCGCGCAGCAGCAGCGCGGCATCGCCAATGACCAGCACCGCGTCGTGGGCGGTGGCGGCGAGGCGCTCCAGGTCTCCCGGCTCGGTCGGGGCGGCGACCGGCTCGAAGGCGACGCCCCACTTCCCCAGCGCCAGCTCCTCGAGCAGCAGCACCGACGTGCGCGAGCTCGACGACACCAGCACCCGCGCGCCGTCCAGGTCCTGCGGCGGACGCCGGCTCAGCAGCAGCACGCTGCGCACCGGGCCGTCGGAGCTGATGGCGAGGTCGGGCAGCAGCTCCAGCCGGTCGGCGTGCTGGGCGTAGGCCACGGCCGAGATCACGCTCACCTCCAGCCG
>JAYTEN010000204.1:0-4868 GCA_043735145.1 Gemmatimonadota bacterium
TCCGGTCCCACCGTCCCACCGTCCCGCCGTCCCACGTGTTTACCGCCCGCTGTTCAGCATCCGCGCCCGCAGCGTCTGAATCCGCCGCCGGATCGAGCCGTCGAGCACCCGGTCGCCGAGTCTGACGATGACGCCGCCGAGGATGGCGGGGTCGGTGCGGAAGTGCGGCAGAACGGTCTTGCCTATCGTCTGGGTAAGCCGCTCGGTGACGAGCTGGCGCAACGCGGCGTCGGCGTCGCGCGCGGTGACGACGCTGGCGTGGACCCGGTCGAAGTGCTTGTCGGCCAGGAGCTGGTAGGCCGCGCTCATTTCGGAGAAGAGGTCCTGCCGGCCGCGCTGCACCACCGCCTGGAGAAACTTCACGAAGCCCGCCGGCGCCACCGGGCCCAGCGCCTTCGCCAGCATCTCCTGCTTCTGCGACTTCCGGATGCGCGGCGACATCATGACGGCCTTCAGCGAGGTGTCGCTGGCGATGGCGCCGGCGACGGCGTCGAGCAGCTCGCCGATCTTCTCGACGGCCCCGGCCTGGTCGGCGACGGTGAGCAGCGCCTCGGCATAGTTGCGGGCGACGACACTGCTCTTCACGACGCGGTGCTTCTCAGGCTGGCGAGATAATCCTGCACCATCTTGCGGTCGGCCTCGGTATCGAGGTTCCGGCCGATGACCTTGGTGGCGGCGGCGATGGACAGCTCGACCGCTTCCTTCCGCAACTCGGCCACGGCGCGGTCGCGCTCGAGCGCGATCTCCCGGCGGGCGCGCGCCAGCAGCTCTTCCTGCTCCTCGCGGCCCTTGGCGACCATTTCCTCACGGAGCTTTTCGCCGGCGGTGCGGCCCTGCGCGAGCAGGTCCTGGGCCTCGGTCCGCGCCTTGGCCATCTGCGACTGGTAGTCGGCGAGCAGGCGCTGCGCTTCGGTGTTGGCCTTCGACGCGTCGTCGAGCTGCTGCCTGATGCGCGCCTCGCGCTCCTCGATCTGCTTGAGGATCGCGGGCCAGGCGGTCTTGGCGAGGATGAACATCAGGATGCCGAAGACGACCAGCGTCCAGATGATCAGTCCACCATTGATGGTGAACGGACCGGCCGACGACTCCGCCGCGTGCTCGGCCTCCTGGAGGACGAGCGTGTACGCGAGCAGGCTCGTCACTTGATCAGCTTGAACAGGAGCGCGAAGACGAGCGCCGCCAGGGTCGCGCCTTCGATGAGCGCGGCCGTCAGGATCATCGCGCCGCGGATGTCACCCGAGGCTTCGGGCTGGCGGGCGATCGCTTCGACGGCCTGGCCGCCGATCCGGCCGATGCCAATACCGGCGCCGATGATGGCGAGACCCATGCCGATGCCCGCGCCGAGCAGGGCGTTGTTGTTGAGGGCCGCTACTGCGTCTGGAGCCTGGAACATCTGACTACCTCCGAATGAATGAAAAAACGAATCTGGAATCTGGAATCTGGACGACTCCCCAACGACACGCGAACACCTTCATTCCGAACCGGATCGTCCAGACTCCAGATTCCAGATTCTAGTGTTCATGCTGCATCAACCCGATGAACACGCTCGTCAACAGCGCAAAGATGTACGCCTGGAGAAAGGCGACGAGCAACTCGAGGGCCATCATGAAGAGCACGAACGCCACCGAGCCGCCCGCCACGCCCCAGCGGATCAGGACGGGCCCGCTGCCGAACAGAAAGATCAGGCCGAGCAGCGACAGGATCACGAAGTGACCCGCCGTCATGTTGGCGAACAGGCGCAGGCAGAGCGCGAACGGCTTCACGATCTTCCCGATGATCTCGACCGGGGTCATGATCGCCAGCATCGCGTACTTCGTGAAACCGGTCGTGCCCGGCGGCGCGAAGAAGATCGTCTTCAGGTAACCCTTCGCCCCCAGCGCCCGCATGCCGCCGATTTCGATCACGAGGACCGCCGTCAGGGCGAGCCCGCCCGTCACGGCGAGGTTACCCGTCGCCGTCGCGCCCCACGGCAGCAGGCCCAGCAGGTTCATCGCCAGGACGAAGAAGAAGAGCGTCATGATATAGGGCGCGAAGGCCAAGCCGCCGTGGCCGATGTTGGCCACCGCGATGTCGTCGCGCACGAACAGCACCATCGCCTCGAACATCGACGCCAGGCCGCGCGGCGCATGGCCGGCCTCGTGCTGCTTCTTCAATGACCGGCCCGTCAGGAACATCGTCAGCCAGACGAGGAACGCCGCCAGGATCATGAACACGACGTGCTTGGTCGGCGACAGGTCGATCGCGACGCCGCCGATGTGCACCGGCCGCCACACGGGGAGATGAATGACGGACTCCGTGCCCCACGGCCAGTCGAACGCGATCTCGTGCGCGTCGGCCGTGTGGTGCATGATCATGCCGCCAATGTCGGGCGCCTGCATCATGTCAGAAACCGTGTCTCCGCAAAAAGAAGTGCCAGGAGCGTCACCAGATATCCGGCGGCCATCCATACGATTGGCAGCGTTGCGCGCATCAGGACCATCACGGCCGCGAGGGCGAGAAAGCTAGCGAACCGGGCCGCCATGCCAAGCACCCAGCGCTGCTGAAATTGCCCGATCGGCGCCTTCATGGCCGGCCGCAGGATGACGACCGCGAGGACCTGCGCGGCGGTCGCCAGGCTCGCGCCCAGCAGCGCCGCAAATCCGGCATTCGCGCCGCCGAGGGCGAAGGCGACGGAGCCGCAAAGCAGCTCCAGCCCCACGGCGATCAGCACCAGCCGCCGCATCGCACTCACCGACGGCGAAGGGGCGGTCATTTCCTGGTCCCCGGTCCGGACGCCGCCTTGATCTTCAGCCAGAAGCCATAGAATCCGGCCCCCAGCCCCAGGCCGAGACCCAGCAAAAGGAAGAGGGGCGCGGTGCCAAACTTCTTGTCCGCCAGGTTGCCGAGCCACGCGAAAAAGAGGATCGAGGCCGCCAGGGCGAACCCGGCTCCGACGATCGCGTACCCCGTGCCGTAACCACGGCCGAGCTTCTGGTCGTCCCCTGAATCAGCCATTCTGCGGGCGGAAATATAGCCCTTGTGAAATATTTCGCAAAGTCTGGGAAACCCTACGGCCGGCGGCCTCGGGCGAGTTGCGGAATGCCCTGGATATACACGATTTCGGCCAGCTGGCCGGGGCGTCCCTGGCGGACCATCACGAAGCTGCGGCCATCGGGAAACACGTCGTAATCGGCGTGGGGCTGGGCCGATTCGTAGCTGGCGACGCTGAACAGCGGCTGGCGCCCGGTAACGCGGAAGCCCCCGCGCAGGTCCACCGCCGCGGCGACCAGCTTCGGCTCGCCTGCGACGCTCGACCGGAAGAAGATCTCGCGCCCGTCGCGCGACCAGACCGGTTCCGAGCCGCCGTCCTGCGAGACCTGGGCTTTGCCACCCATTCCTGGAAAGGCGCGGACGTAGACCTCGAGCCGCCCCGATTCATCCGATGCATAGGCCAGCCACTTGCCGTCGGGGGAGAGGGCCGGGAATCCCTCGCTGAACTGGGTCGCGATCAGGGTGTCGAATCGTCCCTGATCGTCGAGATGCACCTGGACGAGGTCGAACTGGCCGTCGGCGCCGATGCGCGCCGCGATGGCGATCCGCCCGTCGGGGGTGACGGTATGCGCGGTGGTCTGCGGCCCGCTGAAAAACACCGGCTCGGCGCGCATCGACCCGTCGAGGGGGCGGCGCATGATGCCGACGTTGCCGGCGCGCATGCCGCCGAACAGCAGTCCCCGGCCGTCGGGCAGCCACATCGGGTCGTGCGCGGTGGAGTCGAACCCGAAGCGCGTCAGCGTCGAGTCGGCGATGTCGAAGAGCCAGACGTCGCGCTGCTGCTCGGTGAAGTCGAAGGCGATGCGGCGCCCGTCCGGAGAGATGCGCGGACTGTGATAGGTGCGGTCGGTCGCCAGCAGCGGCGTCGCAATGCCGAGCCGGTTGACGCGCATCAGGCTGCGCTGGCGCATCGGCGTGTAGACCAGGGCGCCGTGCACGAAGCTCACCGGCGGAGCGAGGCCGAGGACCGAGAAGACCTGGCCGCCTACGGGAACCGCTGGACCCGCAAGGTGCGATGCGCCGAGCCGGTACGGGGCGGCGAATATCGTCCCGTCGATCATCGCCCAGACGAGCGTGCCATCGGAGAAGGACGCGAAGGCGACGGCGCCTTCTACCAGCGTGACCCGCCGTCCGCTCGCCGGGTCGACGACCATGACGGGGCCGTAGGGAGGCCGGGTCCATGCCTGCGCCAGCACCTTGCCGTCGGGCATGACCTGGTCGAGACCCCACGACGCGATGACGCTGTCGGTGGACGCGAAGACCTTCATGGCGCCACCGCCCTCGACGGTGGCGAGGGAGCCGTTGCCGAGCTGGATGACGTAGCTGTCGGGGCCGGCAAACTCGATCGCGCTGATGAAGGGGTTGCCCTGGATGGGAATCGGCACCGCGGTCCCGCCCGTCACCTGCACCTTGAGGGCCTGCCCCGGGACCGCGTAGGCGATCCACTGGCCGTCGGGAGAGAAGCTGATGGAGAAAGCGCCGTCGGTGCCCTCGAGGCGGCGGACGGCGAGGTCGTCGAGGCGGCGGGTGAAGATCGCGGTGCGGTCGCCGGTGCCGGCGCCCGCGAAGGCGAGGGTGGAGCCGTCGGGCGAGACGCGCAGCGCGATCGGCGAGCTCTCGGTCGGCAGCGAAATCGTCAGGCGCAGGCGCTGCGCCGCCGTGGCGCCGCCGCCGCGGGCGAACCAGGCGAGGAGCGCGCCGGCAGCGAATGTCGCCAACGCGAGGAGCAGCGTGGGACGGCGGGATCGGGGGATAGCGGGATGGGGTTGGCCGCGCGTTGCCCATCCCGCCGTCCCACCATCCCCCGATCCCCCCTTGTCGAGCGCACGGGCAAAGTC
>JAYTEN010000205.1:0-26836 GCA_043735145.1 Gemmatimonadota bacterium
CGGCGCGCGTCACCGCCTCCACCACCTGCGGATGTCCGTAGCCCAGCGACACCGCGCCCAGCGCCATCGTCCAGTCGAGGAGCACCCGCCCGTCGAGCGTCTCGACGCGGCAGCCGCTCGCGCGGACCATGTGCGAGGGCCCGCCCGGTCCGCCGAACATCGCGTCGGGCCCCTTGGAGCGCGTGGACGTGAATCCCGCGACGCTGTCGGCGGCGGCCTGCATCCAGTCCCGGCGCTCGCTCACTCGACGCGGATCCGGGGCAGCGGTCCGGGCAGCGCGCGGTCGCCCGCGAGATAGAGTCGCGCGCCACGCGCGCCCGACCAGACCAGCTGGCCGGTACGGCGCTCGCGATCCCGGGCCCCGCGATTCACGTACAGGTCGAAACCGAAATCCCCGGTGATCGTCTCCGGGAACGCGATATCGAACGACACCCGGTACCCTCGCTCCGTCATCGCCCACGCGCCGTCCATCACCATCGCGTCCTCGGCGTCGGTGCCGGATACCGCGGCCACGCGAAGCGTCGCCTGGTCGGCTCCATCGGGCACCACGAGCCATCCGAAGAACCCCCCATTGTCCACGTAGACCTGCACTCCATCGCCGTGGATGTCGGGGTTCTCATTCTCCCATTCGGGATTCTCGGCATCGCGGGCGCGGAACCAGGGCTCCGGAGCGGTGACGTCGACGTCCACGTGCAGGGTGTCGTCCCGCGCCGCGACGGTGGCGCGTGCCGAGAACCGGTTCGCGCCGGGATAGGTGGATTCGGCGCGCCGGAACTGGTCGGCACGATCGAGCACGAGCGGCTCGCCGGGTGGATGCGGCGCGTCGGGGGCGTCGTCGGCCGACGCGGCGCTCTCCGGGGCGCGGGGGGCCTCATCGGTCTCGGGGCGCATGCCCTCGAGCTCGACGGGGCTGCCACCGTCGGGCTCGATGAGCCACCCATACTCGGTGGCGCGATGCACGTGGACGCCGCCGTCCTTCAATCGCACGATGAAATCATCATCGACGCAGTCGATGTCCTGCACGGCGTCGCACGAATCGAGACAGGCCGCGAGCGTCACCGACTCGCCGTTCGCGATGGCGATGGGATAATCCATGTCGGGCGCCGCGCCGGTTCCCCGCGGTGGCCCGGGGGCGCGCTGCACCAGCACCTGGAACGGCTGGCGCGCGGAGAGGTGGATGCGCAGCGTGCCTTCGTCGCGCGTGAAAACCAGCCCCTGCTCGTCGGCCACGAGCTGCCCCAGCCCATGCCACGGCAACGCCAGGCGGCGGTCCATCGTCTCGCTCTGCAGCTGGACAACGTCCAGCACATAGAGCGGCGTCACGACAACGGTGCGCTGGATGGCGGCGGCGTCGAACGCGGTGTCGGGCTCGAGGTACGCGCAGATCCACGCGTACTCACCGCGCTCGTCGAAGGCGACGCAGCGCCCGCGCGCGGGATGCTGGCTCTGCCCGTCCACCAGCGGCGCGTTGTGCGCCAGGGTGGACCGATACCAGGGAAGCGACGGCGCGACGTACGAGCCGGTGCCGAAATCGAGCAGCCACGGCACCCGCTGCAGCACACTCGTCAGGTGCAGGCGGTCGGGATGGCCGTGCCCGCCGCCCGGCTCGCCGTAGTCCACGCTCACGTAGGTCGCGCCGGCATCGCGACGGACGATCGCCAGACCGGTGGACTCGAGGTGCGTCGTGCCGGGGCGCCACGCGTCCGCGTCGGCGGCCGCCAGCTCCGGCGTCATCCAGAGCCACGCCTTCCAGCCGAGGGTCGTGCGCCGCACGCCCGCCGGCGCCTCGTGGCGCTCGACTTCCGTGATCGACGCGTCACCGTCGTTCCCTTCGGCAATAGACGGGGCATAGACGTAGTTCAGCAATGATGGATAGAAATCGGCGTTGCGCTCGACTTGGCGACTTGGCGACTGGGCGACTGCATTTGCGATCTCCCAGAGCTCCGCCATGCGACGCTGCCGCAGCGACACACCGAACTTCGAGTCCCGCCGCGCGGGGAAGGTAAAATCGGGCAGCGCCGTCAGGACGGGCGCACGGAACGCCTCACGAAAGCGGGTGCCGTGCTCATCGGCGCCGGTCCAGAGGTCCGGGCCGCCCCCGGCGCGCATCAACTGTGCCCCCCACGCCAGGCCGCGCAGCACGAACCAGTGGTAGTTCTCGCCCTCGTACCAGAGCCCGTCGGCCCGCAGGCCCGCATGCATCACGGCGAGCATGCCCGAGCTTCCGTGGGCGGCGCGATCGCGCATCGCGGCGTCACCCAGCACGCCGCCGAGCGCGTAGAGCGCGGCGGCGTTCCAGACCTGGCGGTTGGATGCGCCTTCATCGAAGTCCGCGATGAGGTCGGCGCTGGGCCGGAAGAGCCGGGCGTTCAGGTC
This sequence comes from Gemmatimonadota bacterium, assembly GCA_043735145.1. Lineage (GTDB taxonomy): Bacteria > Gemmatimonadota > Gemmatimonadetes > Gemmatimonadales > JACORV01 > DASXPG01. The sequence goes on from JAYTEN010000205.1 coordinate 2,377, forward strand.
GCTCCGGAGTCCCGCCGGCAGCCGGCCCAGGCCGTCGAGCGTGGATGCCGCGGCGGCGAGCTGTAGCACCCAGATCGACTCGAGGTACGTCGAGAAAAACGGCCGCGCCGGGCCGAGCACGTTGTCGGCGTTCGGATAGTGCTGGTAGCGCTCGACGAGGAGTGCGAGCGTCTCGATCGCGCGCTGTTCGGCGCCGGCATTGCCGCCCGGTCCCGAGCGCAGCGCCATGACGAGCACCCGTTCGGCGAGCCAGAGCTGGTACCAGTACACCCACCAGCGATGGGCCTGGTCGGTGGACCATTCGCGGCCACACCGCGTGCAGCGCTGCTTCGAGGGCGAGAACGGATCGAAGGCGAGCTCCGCTTCGTCGTCCCGGCAGTGCGCGCCCCATCGCGACAGCAGCGCCTTCGCCTCGGGCACGTAGAGCGGATGCGACAGCAGGCGCGCGATCCCGGCGTCGAGGTGCGCGCCAAGCGCCGCGAGGTCGGGAGATGACCGCTCTTGCGCGCGCCGCGAAAGCAGCGCATCGGCCGAGACGAGAATCGTCACGCAGTCACCTCTCAGCCGCCTCCCACACCGTCACGCCGGAATTATCGAATCCGAATCGCAGCACCGTCCCTCCCGCCGCCTTGAGCGCCTCGGCGACATCGAACTCCCGCCCGGGTTTCGCCAGCAGGACGATACACCCGCCGGCCCCCGCCCCGCAGGCCTTCATGCCGTCGGCCCCCGCGTCGAAGGCGATTTCGCCCAGCCTCCGGATCGTGTCGGTCTCCATGCCGCGCTCGAGCGCCCGCTGGTGCCTCCAGTTCTCATTGAGAATGCCGGCGACCTGGGCGACATCACCGCGCTCCAGTGCGCCGCGCATCGCCAGCGCGCAGGCCCGCAATCCGTCGAGCGCCAGCCGGGTGGCGCGCTCGCCGCGGTCAAAGGCGGCCCACACGCGGGTATGGGTCTCCGACGAGAAGCGCGTCGCGCCAGTGTAGCAGAGCACCAGCGACTGCTCCAGCTCGCGCCGGCAGGCCGGCGTGACATCGGGCCGCGTGGACGTCACGGACGGCTCGCCAAAGGAAAGACACTGGAATCCGCCCATCGCGGCAGCGTACTGGTCCTGGCTGCCGCCGACGATGCCCGCTTCCACCGTCTCGATCTCGAAGGCCGCCGCCGCGATCTCGGCCGGCATGCGCGCCTCGTCCTTCAGCCGTCCGAGAGCCGCGACGAGGGCGACGCCCAGCGCCCCCGACCCGCCCAGGCCCGAACCGGCGGGGGCGTCGCTCCGCGTGACGATCTCGAGGCCGCCGTTCGTCGGCGCCAGCCGCCGCGCGATCGCCTTGACGAGGGCGAGTTCGCCGTCGGCGCGCAGGTCCTCGACGCACCGGGCGCTCAACGCGGTGCCGAGGTCGAGGGCGCGCAGGCTCACGCCCCGCCCGCCGCGCGAGAGGGCGGCGTGGGCGTACAGCGTGATCGCCACGTTCACGACGGCACCGCCGAAACGGGAGGCATACGCCGGCACATCGGTCCAGCCGCCGGCGAGGTCGATGCGCATCGGTGCGCGGGCCCTGATCATGAAGAAAGGGGGACGGGGGAAGGGGGATGGGGGAAGTGCATCACTGCACACTCCAGTGCTGGACCGTGACGAGCTCCCCGCGCAGGTCCATCCGGACACCGGTCACGCGCTGGTTGACGCCCTGTACTCCGCGCGCATGATACAGAAACGTGACCGGCAGTTCACGGGCGACGATGCGCTGCACCTCCGCGAGATCACCGCGATCCAGGGCGGCGTCCAGCGCGACATTCCGGTACTGGGCGTACTGCATGGTCCCCGACCGGCGGCGCGAATCGAACAGCGCGCCCAGGTAGCCTAACGCCAGGTCCCCGGGAATGCCCGTGACGAGGGCGTCGTAGTCCCGGTCGCGGCCCTGCGCCGCCGCCAGGAAGGCGCCCAGCTCGAGCTGCCGGATGCGGACCGCCACGCCGACGGCGGCAAGGTCGGCCTGGATCAACTGCTCCAGCACGTTGTCAGACGATCCCACCGTGCTCAATATGAAGGCGAGGGTCCTTCCGCCGCGCTCCCGCATGCCGCCGGCACCCGCCTTCCAGCCCAGCGAATCGAGCAGCGCGCGCGCGGCGGCGCGGTCGAAGGGCACCCGCGGCACCCGCACGGCCAACGGGTGCGACGCGGGCACCGGGCCATCGGCGAGCTCGCCGAAGCCGTAGACGTAGGCGTCGAGCATCTGCTGCCGGTCGAGGGCCATCGTCAACGCGCGCCGCAGGCGCGCGTCCTCGAAGGGCGGCCGGCTCGTATTCCAGACCAGGCCGTACGCCAGCAGCAGTGGATAATCGACCACCCCGCGGTGTGGCACGCGCCGCATGATGGAGGCGTGCATCGGGTTGATGCCGGCAAAATCGAGCTCGCCGTCGACCAGCCCCGCGAGCTTCGTCGTCGCTTCATCCACCACCACGAGCGCGAACCGGTCGAGCGCGGGAGGGCCGCCGAGGCGGGCGGGAAAATCGGGGTTGGCCGCGAAGATCCAGCGCCGGTTGGGCACATGCTCCACGAAACGGAAGGGCCCGTTGCCGACCGGATGCTCGTTGAACGCCGCGGCGCGCATCCCTTCGCGCGGAACGGCGGACAGCAGGTGCGCGGGAAGGATCGCGAGATCGGCGAGCACGTCGGGAATGGACCCCTGGGGCCGGCAGAACCTCAGCGCAATCCGGTGCCCGCCGGCGCCGCCCGGTTCCTCCACGGTCGTGAGGCAGGCCAGCTCGGACGCGCGCGGATAGCCGGTCGCGCTGTCGCGGGCCGCGTCGAGCGTGAAGGCCACGTCGGCCGCGGTGGTCGGCGCGCCGTCGTGCCATCGCACATCGTCTCGCAGCACCATCGTGAGGACCGCCCGGTCGGCGCTCCACTCCCACGACGACGCCAGCCACGGCTGCGGGGTCAGCGCGCTGTCGTAGCGCACCAGCGTCATGAAGAGGACGTAGCGCTGCACCTGCCGGGCGAGGGGATGCGTGGTCAGCAGCGGGTTGATGGATTGCAGGTCCGCGCCGGACGCAAAAAAGACCGTTCCCGCGGGGGGCGCGGGCCGGCATCCGGCGAGGGCGAGCGGGAGAGCGATCCAGCGGGCGTGCACGACGGGGGAAGCTAGAGAAATAGGCCGCCAAGCGCGAGATTGGCGGCGATGCCCGCCCTGCTGCGACGCCCACTGGCCGCTCTCGCCACCCTGCTGCTGGTCCTGACCGTGACGTTCGCGGGCCTGCACCTCGCGCCTGGCGACCCGGTGCGCCTGTACCTCGGCCCTGATGCCGGTGAGGCCGCCGTGCAGGTGATGCGCAGCCAGCTGGGCCTCGACCGACCGCTGGCGGCGCAGTACCTGTCGTGGCTGGCGCGCTTCGCCGCCGGCGACTGGGGCACCAGCATCGCGCAGCATCGCGCCGTCACGCGCGTGCTCGCCGCGGCCCTCGGCCCCACGGTGCTGCTGACCGGGTGTTCACTGCTTCTCACCTACCTGATCGGCATTGCGGTCGGCGCCTTCCAGGCGGCGCGCCGGCGCAGCGCCTGGGATGCATTGCTGACCGTGCTGACGACGACGATCCAGGCCGTGCCGGCGTACGTGCTGGCGCTCGGCCTGGTGCTGCTGTTCGCCTACGGGGCGGCGCTGTGGCACTGGCCGGCGGCGCTGGCGTTGCCGGCGATGGGCGCCGAGAGCATCGGCGCCGATCTGCTGTCGCCGGCGCAGCGGCTCGGCGACCGGCTGCGGCATCTCGTGCTGCCGACGCTGACCCTGGCGACGATCGGCGCGGCGGGCCTCGCGCGCTATGTGCGCGGCGCAACCATCGAGGCGTTGCGGCAGCCGGCGGTGCGCACCGCGCGCGCCAAGGGCCTCGGCAACGCGCGAGTCGTGCGCCGCCACGCGCTGCGCAACGCGCTGGTTCCCGTCATCACGCTCGCGGGCCTCCAGCTGCCGGCCCTCTTTTCCGGCGTCGTGTTCGTCGAAACGATTTTTGCGTGGCCGGGGATGGGGCGCGTGATGGTGCAGGCGGTGCTGTCGCGCGACTATCCCGTCGTGATGGCGGCGACGGCGGTGTTCGCCGTGCTCGTGGTCGCCGGCAACCTGCTCGCCGATGCGTTGAGCGCGTGGGCCGATCCGAGGCTGCGATGAAAAGGGGATGGGGGGATGGGGGGATGGGCGGATGGGGGGACGGGTCGCTGGTTCTTGGCTCACTGACGCTCGTCACGATCGCCGCCATCGCGCTGCTGATGCCGGCGATGCACGGGCCCCTCTCGAGCGAGCTCAGTGACATCGTGGCGCGACGCTTCGTCGCGCCGCTGGGCCGCACCGGCGACGGCGCGCTGCACCTGCTGGGCACTGACCGATTCGGCCGCGACCTGCTCGTCCGGCTGGCCTTCGGTGCGCGGGTATCGCTCCTGGTGGGCCTTCTCGCCGCGGTCGTGTCCACGCTGCTCGGCGTCGTGATCGGCGCCATCGCCGGGTACGCCGGCGGCCGCACCGACCGGACCCTGAGTGCCCTCACCAACGCGGCGCTCGCCATTCCGAGGGTCCCGCTGCTGCTGATGGTGGTGGCGCTCTTTCAGCCCGGCATCGCCGTCACCGTCATCGCCATCGGCCTGACCGGCTGGATGACGGTCATGCGCCTGGTGCGCGCCGATGTGCGCGCGCTCAAGGAGCGGCTGTTCGTGGAAGCGGCGCGCGCGCTGGGGGCGCGCAGCGCGTGGGTGATCGTGAGGCATCTGATCCCGCACGCGGCGCAACCCGCGCTGATCGCTACGGCGCTCGGCGTGGGCAGCGCGATCATGCTCGAGGCGGGGCTTTCATTCCTGGGACTCGGGGTACAGCCGCCGGTGCCGTCGTGGGGGAACATGATCGCCGCGGGGCGCGATGCGCTCGTCGTGGCGCCGTGGGTCGCACTCGCCCCGGCGATGGCCGTGGCGGTGGTGGTGCTGGCATGCAGCCTGACGGCGGACGGGCTGGAGCGGAGGTTGTCGGGCGGGCGCTGACGCATCCCGCAAGATCAGCGAAGGAGTATCGTGACGATCTCGCGCGGACCCGCCTCGAACTCCACGCGACCCTTCTGCACGACGAGCTTTCCCAGCTGGAACTCGTCAAGGCGGCACCTCGTGGCGGCAGCGAAGGCATTCCCCACGCACCACGCACCGCGCACCACGTCCCCGGTATCGTTATAGCACCGGAGGATCACGCCCTTTCCCGACTCCGCCGGCTTCATGGCGCTGAACACCAGGCCGGTGCCCTCGAGCACGGGGCCGGCGACTTCCGCCGGGAAGCGCAACAGGCTGCGGCGCATCCACGCCATCGGCGGCGACAGGAAGGCATCCGCGGCATCCTCGATGGCGGCGGGCTCGTCGAGGGCCGACGGGTCGTGGAGCATCACCGCGAGCCGCGCGTGCACCGGGCCGAGGCAGGCACCCTCGGGCGTCGGCGTCGGCCAGCCGGCGTGCCCCGGCCGCTCGGGCAGGTCGCGCCGCGACAACTGCGTAAAGGCCCGCAACAGCGTCACGAAAACGGTGCCGTCGGCGCGGGCCTCGTACTGCGGAAGGCCGTCGGAAAAAACCGTGATGGCATCCTTCACGCCGGTGACGGTGACGTAGCGCTGCATCGGTGCGCAGGGATCGGGGGCCTCGATGTCACGCGGGCGCCGCCGCACCGGCCACGGCGACCGCTCGACCGGGCCGAATGGTCCGTCGGCGACGACGCTCGACAGCGCATGGCGCAGCGGGAAGACGGCGCGCACGCGCCGGGAGAATTCCCGGTTGACGAAGTGCATCCCCACCTGCACGTGCCGCGCGCCGGCATCGAGCCGCACCCGCGTCGTGACCAGGATATTCGCGTCGTCCCAGCGGCGCACGACTTCCAGCTCGCCCACCAGGGGCCCGGCGTGCATCACCCGTACCGCGACGCCATCGGGCTCGCCGGTGAGGTTTCGGCCGCGCGGCGAGGAGGTGTAGCTGTCGCCCCGGTCCTCGACACACTCGATGCCCCCGAGACCGTGCACGCTGCGACCCGACGACCGCTCGACCATCGCGATGGTGCCGTCGGACTCCACCCGCAGCCACACGTGCTCGTTGGCCAGGCCGTGTTCGGTGACGCCGACGGCGGGCTGCGGCGCCCGTCCCGCAGGCGTATCCGGGCCGCGCTCATCGACGCGCAGCGCGGCCACGCCGAGCGGCGGAAGATCGTCCACGGCGATGGCGACGCGCCGCCACTCGACCGCATCGGCGTCGGGATAGTATCGCGGGCTCTCCAGGCGGTCGTACCCCTCGGCGCGACCGAGCTCCTGGAAGGCCAGCGCATGGCCTTCGCCGTCGCGGATCACAATCCCGCCCGGCTGTCGCGCGCCGAGCCGGTCGGCCGCGCCGCCGCTCTGCTGGCCAACGCGCACGTCGGACTTGAAGAGCCCGACGTCGACGACGACGAGGCCGCCACGCCGCCGCGGCGCGGGGTTGAAGACCAACAGCGAGGGGACCCATGCCGCGCGTCCGGCGACGCGGGCGTCGGAGGGATCATGCCCCGCCACCGCGTCGAGCGACGACTGGATGATCTCGTCGGTCATCTCTTCGCAGCGCGCGAACCGGGTCATCATCTCGCGATGCACCGCGTCGGCGCTGGTGCCGCAAATGCTGTCGTGCGGATGATTCTCGAGCAGGGTGCGCCAGGCGGCATGCAGGTCGGCCCTCACGCCCGCGAGGTCACGCGTGCCGCCGGCGGGCGTCCCGCCCAGCGCGGCGAGCGGCTCGGCGATGCGCTCGAGGAAGCGCTGGCACCGGGCGTTGGCTTGCTTGAGGTAGAGCCGCGCGCTATGCGTGCCTTGCAGGACCCACTGGGAGCGGCGGCCGTGGCGCAGCTCGCCGACCAGGGGCGGCAGCTCGTCGTGATGCGCGAGCGCCCATTGCTCGACCGCCGCCACGGCGGCGCCTAGCGAGCCGATGCTGAACGCACAGTCCGGCGCGAGTCGCTCGATGGCGTGGATCGCCTGGCGCAGGTCCGGCTGCGGCGCGTGGTGGTCGGCACCATTGAGCACCAGCCAGTGCGGCGCGCGGGCGCGGCGCTCGAGCACCGCGCGCAACGACGACCAGCGCGCCCGCGCGGCGGTGGCGTCGACCGGCAGGTTGGCGCCGTTCTCGTATCCCTGCGGCGGCAGATGGATCATGACGGCCTGCGCCCCGTCGGGACCGAGCCAGAGATAGAGATCCTTCTCCTGGCCCCGCTCTCCGCCGAAGCCGCGCCAGGTCACGGCGTTGTGGATGCCGAAACCGGCGAACAGCGTGGGCAGAATGGCGGGATGGCCGAAGGTGTCGGGAGCGTAGCCCACTTTCATGGGCGTACCGCCGTGCCGCCGTACCGCCCTTGCGCCTTCCTGGAGATTGCGCACCAGCGCTTCGCCGCTGACCAGGAGATTGTCGGCCAGCACGTACCAGGGGCCGCACTCGAGCCGGCCGGCCTCGAGGTGGGTCGAGAGCCGCTCCCGCGCGTCGGGCCGCAGAGCCAGGTAGTCGTCGAGGACGATCGACTGGCCGTCGAGCAGGAAGGCCGGCAGGCGGCCACGCTCGAGGAGGCCCATCGCCGCATCCACGACCGCCGCGAGGCGCACCTGGAAGCGCGCGGCGGGGTGATACCACTCGCGATCCCAGTGGGTGTGGGGGACGATGTGGACGATCGGGCTCATTGACCGCAAATTAAACCGTCGAAGCGTCAAAGCGTCAAAACGTCGACGCGCTGGTAGGTTTGTACATGTTCGCGCACCGACGCTTCGACGCTTCGACGTTCAGGATCGAAAGGGCACCGTGAAAGTTCTGGTCGTCGACGATGTCGCCTACAGCCGGCGCGCGGTGCGCTCGGTCTTCCTCAGTGCCGGTTATGCGGTGCTGATGGCCGAAGACGGCGAGGCGGCGCTGGACGTGGTGAAGCGGGAGCTTCCCGATCTCGTCGTCACCGACATCCTCATGCCGCGCATGGACGGCTTCCAGCTGTGCCGCGCGATCAAGACCGATCCGCGCACCTCGCGCATCCCCGTCGTGTTCTACACCGGCTCCTATAACGAACCCGCCGACCGCGAGTTCGGCCTCTCCCTCGGCGCGGCCGCGTACCTCGTCAAGCCGCTCGAGCCCCGCGAGCTCATCAACGAGATCGCCCGCGCGACCGGCCGCGCCGCGCCGGAGCTCAAGCCGCGCGCGCCGCTGGGCGACGACTGGATGAAGACCCACGCCGACCGGCTCGCCGCCAAGCTCCAGGAAAAAGTGCACGAGCTCAACGTCGCGATCGAAACGATGGAAGAGACGTATACCGGCACCGTTGCGGCCTTCGCGCTGGCGCTCGCCGAGCGCGAGGGCGTGGACCCGATCGAGGGGGAGCGGCCCGCGCGGCTCGCGCAGCTGTTCTGCGACCGCTTCGCGCCCGAGCTGGCGGCCGACCCCAACGTCTTTCGCGGCTTCCTGCTGCACGATATCGGCAAGCTGATGCTGCCCGACGGTCTCCTCAAGAAGGAAAGCCCGCTCACGTCGGAGGAGTGGGAGCTCTTCAAGCGGATGCCGGGCCGCGCGGCCGACATCCTCCAGAATGTGCCGGGCCTCAGCGTGGCTCTCACCATCGTCCGCCATACCCGCGAGCGCTGGGACGGCAGCGGCTACCCCCATGGCCTCATCGGCGAGGGCATCCCCCTCGCCTCGCGGGTCTTCGCGATCTGCGACGCCTTCGTCGCGATCACGGTCGGCCGCCCCTACCGGCAGAAGCAGCCGGTGCCCTGGGCGCTGGAAGAGATCCGCAAGCGCGCCGGCACGCAGTTCGACCCCGGCCTCATCGAGCCGTTCGTCATTCTCGTGAACGAGCTTCAGCCGCGCTGACCCCGCGGAGGCCGCGGCCGTGAGCCACCGCTCCCTCGTCGCCCTTGTCGTCCTCCTCGCCGCCGTCGGCGTCGCGCTGCTGCTGCGCCAGGTCCTGCGGATCCGCGCGCACCTCTACCAGCGAATTCGCCGCCTCGAGCGGCAGAACGACATTGGCCGGGTGCTGCTCACCGACCGCAACGTGCGGGGCGTGACCCGTCACGTCGCCGAGTCGGCGGCCCGCCTGATGGACAGCGACCTCGCCCATGTGACCCTGGTGGCCCCGAGCGACCAGCGACTGGTCGTCGAAGCCGCCACCGGCCCGCTGGCCAGCTCGGTTGGCACCGCCGTGCCCCGCCAGGGCTCCATGGCCGGCCACGTCGTGGCGCACGCGCAGCCGCTCGTCATCAACGACCCCGCCAGCGCACCGCCCTACCGGAGCCTCCACGAGCGCATCACGCTGCGCCGGTCGGTGATGGTGCCGCTCATCGCGCGCGGCCGGTGCATCGGCGTGCTGGGCGTCGACAACCCGCGCGACGGGCGCGCCTTCGGCCCTGCCGATGTGGCGCTGCTACGCGACCTCGCCGATTACGCCGCGCTTGCGGTCGAGGCCATCCAGGCGATCGAGGAGCTGGAGCGCGCCAACCGGATGAAGGCACAGTTTCTCGCCAACATGTCGCACGAGCTGCGCACGCCGTTGAATTCGGTGATCGGCTTTTCCGAGGTCCTGCTCATGGCGCCGGCGGGCCGCATGTCGCCGGACGATCACGACGCCCTCGAAACGATCTCCCGCAACGGACGTCATCTGCTGGCGCTGGTGAACGACATTCTCGATCTCGCCAAGATCGATGCGGGCCGGATGGACCTCCATCTCCAGCCCGTGGACCTGCACGCCCTGGTGCGCGACGTCGTCGCCGAGCTGGAGGCGCTGCTGGGTGACCGGAAGCACCAGATGCGGGTCGCGCTGGGGGACGATCCCCTCATCGTGGTGGCCGACCCGTCGCGGGCGCGACAGGTGGTGCTGAACCTGGTGTCGAACGCCATCAAGTTCACGGCCCCTGGCGGCGAGATCGGCGTGAGCGCGGCGCGCCAGCGCGCGCTGCTGCCGGTGCCGGGGGCACGGCAGGCGGAACGGGACGCGGTCCGGCTCGCGGTGGCGGATACGGGGATCGGGATCGCGCCGGAGGACCTGCCCCGGCTGTTCAGCGAGTTCACGCAGGTGGATGCGTCGTACGCGCGGCGCTACGAGGGCACCGGCCTGGGGCTCGCGCTCTGCAAGCGGTTCATGGACCTGCACGGCGGCCGTATCGGTGTCGAGAGCACCGTGGGCCGCGGCAGCACCTTCTGGGTGGAGTTTCCGGTGGAAGGGCCGCTTGAAGCAAAAGAGCCTAGAACTGAGAATCTAGAATCTAGATTCTAGATTCTCGATTCTCAGTTTCAGACCGACGCGAGCTTCGCCCGCTTCTGGTCGATCGTCGCCAGCAGCGAGGCGAACGAGTCGGCGAACTTCTTCACTCCCTCGACCACCAGCAGGTCGGTGACGTCATCGAGCCTGATGCCCAGGGCCGCGATCGCGGCGAGCTGGCGCTTCGCCTGGTCCACGTCGCGGTCCACCGTGCGCAGGGCGGTCCCGTGGTCGGCGAAGGCTTCGAGCGTGGCCGGCGGCATGGTGTTCACGGTGTCGGGACCGATGAGCTCGTCCACGTACATGGTGTCCTTGTACTTGGGGTTCTTGGTCCCGGTGCTGGCCCAGAGCGGGCGTTGCACCGCGGCGCCCTTCGCCATCAGCGCGCGGAACCGCGGACCCTCGAAATGCGCGGTGTACTTCTCGTAGGCGAGCTTGGCGTTCGCGATCGCCGCCGTGCCCATCAGCGGCTCCGTCTGCGCCGGCTTTGCCAGCGCCTCGAGACGCTTGTCGACCTCGGAATCCACGCGGCTCACAAAGAAGCTCGCGACCGACCGGAGCGCCTCGATGGAGGCGCCGGCGGCCACGCGCTGCTCCAGGGCGGAGAGGTACGCATCGATCACCTGCTCGTACATCTCCACGGCGAAGAGCAGGGTGATGTTGATGTTGATACCCTCGGCAAGCGACTGGCGTATGGCGGGAACGCCCTCGACGGTGCCGGGAATCTTGATCATCAGGTTGCGCCGGTTGATCGCGCCCCAGAGCCGCTTCGCCTCGGCAACGGTGCCCGCGGTATCGTGCGCGAGCAGCGGCGAGACCTCCATCGACACGAAGCCGTCGGTGCCGCTCGACATGTCGAAGATCGGGCGGAACTGGTCGCACGCGGCCTGGATGTCCTCGATCGCGAGGGTCTCGTAGATGGTGACGCGATCCTTGCCCTGCGCCGCAAGCGCGACGATGGCGTCGTCGTAGGCGTCGCCCTTGCTGATGGCCTGCTCGAAAATGGTGGGATTGCTGGTGGCGCCCCGCACGCCGCGCGCCTCGATGAGCAGCTTGAGCTCGCCGTTGCGCAGCATGGTGCGATGCATGTAGTCAAGCCAGACGCTCTGCCGCTCGGCGGTGAGCTGGCCGATGGGACTGCCGGGGTGGGACGCACGCTGTGCCGCCATCAGGCCTCCTCGCGCGCGAGCGCGCGAGCGCGCTCCGCGACGTGCTCGGGGGTGAGTCCCAGCTCCTGGTAGATCTTCTCGTACGGCGAGGACGCGCCGAAGCGGTCCACGCCGATGGCGGCGCCGCGCGCGCCGACCCAGCGCTCCCAGCCGAAGGTGATGCCCGCCTCGACGGCGACCCGCGCCGTCACCGACGGCGGCAGCACCGTGTCGCGGTAGGTCGCGCTCTGCTTCTCGAAAAACTCCCAGCAGGGCATCGACACCACGCGCGTCGCCACACCCGACGCTTCCAGGATGTCGCGCGCGGCGAGGCAGATGCCGACCTCGCTGCCGCTGGCGATGAGCATCACCGCCGGCGATCCGCCGGTGGCCTCGGCGAGCACGTAGGCGCCGCGCTCGAGACCTTCGGCGCCGGCCAGCACCGTACGGTCGAGCGCCGGCACTTTCTGCCGGGTCAGCGCCAGCAGCACCGGCCCGGTGGTGTGGCGGAGCGCCGCGGCCCACGCGGCCGCGGTTTCGGCGGCGTCGCAGGGGCGGATGAGCGTCAGGTTGGGAATGGCGCGCAGCGCCATGAGGTGCTCGACGGGCTGGTGCGTCGGGCCATCCTCGCCCAGGCCGATGCTATCGTGCGTGAAGACCCAGATCGGCGCGATGCCCATCACCGCCGCCAGCCGGATGGCCGGCCGCGCATAGTCGCTGAAGACCAGGAAGGTGGCGCCGTACGGCCGGAGGCCGCCGTGCAGGTACATGCCGTTGAGCACCGCGCCCATGCCCAGCTCGCGAATGCCGAAATGCATGTTGCGCCCGCCCCAGGCGCCCTTTTCCAGGTCCGTCTCGCCCTTGAGCAGGGTCAGCGTGGACTCGGCGAGATCCGCCGACCCGCCCACCAGCGACTTCACCACCGGCGCCAGCGCGTTCAGCACCTTGCCCGACGCGGCGCGCGTCGCCATCGGGCCGTCCTTCACGGTGAATTGCGGCAGGGCCTTCTCCCACCCGTCGGGAAGCTTCCCCGACAACAGGCTGTCGAGCTCGGCAGCCGCATCGGGATGCGCTTTCGCGAAGGCCGTGCGGCGCGTGGTCCATTCGCCCTGCAGCATCAGGCCGCGGTCCACCGCCTTCCGGGCGTGGTCGAGCGCGTCGGCCGGGACCCGGAAATTCTCATCGGCCGGCCAGCCGTAGAAACGCTTGGCCGCGGCGACTTCTTCCTTGCCCAGGGGCGCGCCGTGGGCGGCCGCCGTGTCCTGCTTTTTCGGCGAGCCATAGCCGATGTGCGAGCGCACGATGATCAGCGAAGGCTTCCCGGTTTCTGCCTTCGCGGCGACGACCGCCTGTTCGAGCGCGCCGAGATCGTTGACGTCCGCCACGTGCTGCACGTGCCAGTGGTAGCCCTCGAAGCGCTTGCCGGTATCGTCGGTAAAGGCGAGGTCGGTCGAGCCTTCGATGGTGATCTTGTTGTCGTCGTAGAAGAACATCAGCTTGCCGAGCCCGAGGTGGCCCGCCAGCGACGCGGCCTCGTGGCTCATGCCCTCCATCAGGTCGCCGTCGGAGCAGATGCCGAAGGTGCAATGATCGACCATCTCGTGCCCCGGCCGGTTAAAGCGCCCCGCCAGGTGCGCCTCGGCGATCGCCATGCCGACGGCATTCGCCAGCCCCTGCCCCAGCGGGCCCGTCGTCGTTTCGACGCCCGGCGTATGGCCGTGCTCGGGATGCCCCGGCGTGCGACTGCCCCACTGGCGGAAGTGCTTCAGGTCGTCGAGCGAGAGGTCGTAACCGGTGAGGAAGAGCGAGCTGTACAGCAGCATCGAGGCGTGGCCGCAGGAGAGCACGAACCGGTCGCGGCCCGGCCAGTGCGGGTCCCGGGGATTGTGCCGCATGATGCGCGAAAAGAGCAGATACGCGATCGGCGCTAGCGCCATCGGCGTGCCGGGATGGCCGCTGTTGGCCTGCTCCACCGCGTCCATCGACAGGGTGCGAATCGTGTTGATGCAGAGCAGGTCGAGATCGGTCGCGGCGGGCGAGCGCGTGGCGGTAGTCATGATACTTGAAATCTACCCGGCATCACTCGCACTCGCGACTCAGGTGCCCGTCCACGGTCCACGGTCCACGATTTACCAGCGCACCGCCGCCGCGCCCCACGTCAGCCCGGCGCCGAAGGCAGCGAACATGACCAGATCGCCGCGCTGGATGAGACCCTGCTCCACGGCCTCATGCAGCGCGATCGGGATCGATGCGGCCGTGGTGTTGCCGTAGCGCTGGATGTTGTTGAAGACCTGGTCGTCTCGCAGGCCGAGCTGCTTCTGCACCATTTCGGAGATGCGTAGGTTGGCCTGGTGCGGAATGAGCACTTTGATCTGATCGCTCGTGAGGCCGTTGGCCTCCAGGCACCGGCGCACCGCATCGGGCATGCGGGTGCTCGCGAGCTTGAAGACCTCGCGACCCTGCATCGACGGCCACTGGAGTCCCTGGTCGAGCAGTTCGTGCGTCAGGCGCGGAGAATGGGCGCACCCACCCAGGTCGCAGAACAGGATTCCCGCGTACGCGCCGTCAGCGAAAAGATGGGTCGAGAGCACGCCCCGGTCGTCGTCATCGGTGGCACCGAGGATCGCGGCACCGGCGCCGTCGGCGAACAGCACCCCCATGTCACGGCCCCGCGTGCTCATGTCGATGCCGGCCGACTGCACTTCCGACCCTACCAGCAGCACGCGCCGGTACATGCCGGCACGGATCCAGGCGTCGGCGATCTGGAGGCCGTACAGGAACCCGGTACACTGGTTGCGGATATCGAGACAGGGAATGGTGCTCAGGCCGAGCTTGGTCTGGAGATACACGCCGCCGCCCGGAAAGAAATAATCGGGCGAGACGGTGGCATAGATGATCGCGTCGAGATCCTTCGCCTCCAGGCCCGCCCGCTGGAGCGCCATCTTCGACGCCTCGAGGGCGAGATCGCTACCCATCTTGCCGTCACCGACCCAGTGCCGCTCCTCGATCCCGGTGCGGGTGCGGATCCACTCGTCGGACGTGTCCATCATCTCGGCCAGGTCGTGATTGGTCACGACGCGGTCGGGAACGTAGAAGCCAGTGCCGAGAAACGCTGTTCGCATGAGAAAGGGGCAAGGGGGAAGGGGGAAGGGGGAACCCGTTGGGAAAGAACGCCCGCCGGGCAGTCGGGCACAAGGCCCTTACCCCATCCCCCTCTCCCCCTTACCCCTTCTACATGGACACATTTGACGCCATCACCCGGCGGACTTCGACCCGCACCTTCCGCGCTGAACCGCTGCCCCGCCACGTCATCGAACGGCTGCTGATGGCCGCGGTGCGCGCGCCCAACCACAAGCTGACCGAACCCTGGCGCTTCGCCGTGCTCACCGGCGAGAGCAAGCGCCGCTATGCCGAGATCCGTCGCGCCCACCGCGCGATGAAGTTCGACGACCCGGCGAGCCCCGAGGCGGTGCGGGCCGTCGAAAAGACGTGGCGCGAGCATCTCGACACGCCGGCCTTCGTGGTGGTGATGTGCGCGGTATCGGACGACGAGGTGCGGCGCGAGGAGGACTATGGCGCCACGATGATGGCGATCGAGAACTTCCTGGTGGCGGCGGCGGGCGATGGGATCGGTACCTGGCTGCGTACCGGCGGCATCATGAGCCATCCCGACGTGATGGCGATGGTGCAGGTGCCCGAGGGCTATCGGATCGTGGGCATCATTTCCGCCGGCTATCTCGCCGGCGAGCCCGAACCGACGCCGCGGCGCAAATCACTGGGTGACGTGGTCCAGTGGATGGACTGATGACGCGCGCCTAGCGCACCACCACGGTCCCCGTCATGGCCGGGTGCTGCATGCAGGTGTACGCATAGGTCCCCGCCGTGGTAAACGTGAACGCGAAGGTACCGCTGGTCTGATTCGCGCCGCCGGGAAAGCGCGGATCGCCCCCCGTTTCCACGTTATGCACTCCTGTGGACCCCGCGACCCAGGTCCAGGTGACCGTTCCGTTCACGCCCACGGTGTCGATGGCCATGTTGACGGTGAGATTGCGGACGCTCCGATAGAAATTGTCGCCCACCTGCACCGCGGCGGTCGCGGGCCCGGCCGGCTGGTTGGTATTCGAGACGGTCGCCGAATCGACCGGGCCGGAGGGCACGCTCAAGACCACGCGGGTCGAGCCATTGGCGGCAGCCGTCGCGGTAGTCGATGACCCCGTCGCCGGCGACACCGTGACGATGGACGTGTTGCGCGACACCCAGCTCAGCGTCATGGGAGCGCCAAGGCTGTCGGTGGCCGATCCGGTGAACGGCTGCGTGCCACCCGAGACCGCAATGTTCGCGGAGACGGGCGAGATCGAATGATTCGCCGCCAGCCGCCGGACGATCATGGGCCGGGTGCCACTCTTCCCGGGCACCGACGCCTGGATCGTGGCGACGCCGTCCCCCACGGCGCTGACGAGGCCCGCCGCATCGACGGTCGCGACCGACGGCGCCGTGGTGGTCCACGCAAGCGTGGCGGCGACGGCGTTGTTGTTCGAATCCCGCGAGACCCCGGTGAACTGGCGCGTACGCCCCGTCGTGAAGAGGGTGTCGGGAGTCGTCACCGTCGAGGTCACAATAACCGTCACCACGACCGGCGTGACGCTGATCGGCACCCTGGTGGAGCCAATGACCGCCGTGTCGCTCGCGCCGGCCGCGAGCGCCGTCACGAGTCCGCCGACCGTGACCGACGCCGTCGCCCCGTTGCCGCTGCGCGTGAAAGCCGGAAGGATGAAGCCCCCAACCGCCGAGCCCCCGGAGTCCACGGCGGACGCCGAGAGCTGACGCGACGAGCCGATGGCGCCGAACGCCACCACCGCGGGCGTTACCGCGATGTGATCGACCACCTGCTGCACCGTCACGGTAACCGGCGCCGACTGCACGCCGCCCGCCTGGGCGCGCACCTGTGCGCTGCCGTTACCGGCAGCGCTCGCCAGGCCGCTGCTGTTCACGGTGACCGCGCCCGGGTTCGACGACGTCCAGCTGATGGCGGCCCCGCTGATGACGGCGCCCGCGCCGTCGGTCGCCTGCGCCGACAGCTGGACGGTCCGGCCGAGGGTCGCGAAGGTCGCCGGGGCGGCCGTGGCGATCGCGACAGCGCCGACGGTGACGGGACCGTCACCGCCCCCACCGCAACTGACGAGCATCGCGGCCAGGAGCAGGCTGCTGAAACGACGCATGGGTTCGGGCATGATGGACATCCGGAGGGTAGATGATAGACGGCAGAAAGACAACGCAGACCCCCATCCGCATGTTCTCCCGCCTATCATCGACCGACTTCCTACCGCGCCACGATCGTCCCCTGCATGGGTGCGCCGTGGATCGTGCAGACGTACGTGAACGTGCCGGCATTCGCGAACACGAAGGCGTGCGTGCCGGAGTTCTGGTCCGCGCTGCTGGTGAATGTCAGGGAACCCGTCGAGGTGACGTTGTGGACGGCGGAGCCGGCCAGCCAGGTCCAGGTCACCGTTCCACCGACCGCCACCGTGTCCACCGCCGCGTTCTGGCTGTTGTTGCGCACGCTCTTGAAGAAGTTGTTTCCCACTTGCACCGAGATCGAGGAAGGCGCCGCCGGCTGGTTGCTGACGGTGACGGTCGCCGAGTCGACGCCGGTGGGAGCCGCGGGGACCGTGAAGACGATGCGCGCCGTGCCGTTGGACACGGCGGTGACAGTCGTGCTGGTGCCCGCGGTGGGGCTGACCGTCACGATCGCGCTCGACCTGGACACCCACGTCATCGGAAGGGCGGTGCCGCTGCTGTCGGCGGCCGTGCCGCTGACCAGCGTCGTTCCCGCGACGGTGCTGATGGTCGAGGTCGGCGGCGTGAGCGTGTGCGTTGCCACCAGCCGCAGGACCCTGATCGCGCGCGCGCCGGTCACGGTCCCCGACGTAGCCTGGATGTTCGCGCTGCCGTCGCCGGCGGCGGTTACGAGCCCCACTGCGTTCACCGTCGCGACCCCGCCAGCCGAGCTCGCCCAGGTGATGGCCGGCGCGCCGGCCACGGTGTTGTTGTTGGAGTCGCGTGCCAGGGCGGTGAACTGCCGGGTGCGCGTCGCCGCGAACAGGGTGTCGGGCGTGGCGACGGTGGATGTCACCAGCACGTTGCCAACCGCCTGCGCGACGGTCGCCGTTACTGCCGGCGACGCGTGGCCGTCCGACGTGGCCGTGATCTGGGTCGTGCCGTTCGAGACCGCGGTCACCAGCCCGCTCCCGCTGACCGTCGCCACGCCGATGTTGCTCGAACCCCACGTGATGGTAGCGCCGGGAATGGCCGCGCCGCCGGTGGCGAGCGCGGAGGCACTGAACTGGACCGAGCGGCCCAGGGTCTTTAGCGTCGGGGCGACCGCGGGGCCGGTGATGACGACGCTGGCGACCGTCACCGGACCGCCATTGTCGCTGCCACCACCACCACAGCTCGCCAGGACCAG
Source organism: Gemmatimonadota bacterium (assembly GCA_043735145.1). GTDB lineage: Bacteria > Gemmatimonadota > Gemmatimonadetes > Gemmatimonadales > JACORV01 > DASXPG01. Next base: position 20,250 of record JAYTEN010000205.1, read on the forward strand.
GAACGCCGCGAACGGCGCCAACGACTTGAACAATGGAGGATTCATGGGTCTTTCAGGGGTAGGGTTAACGAGAGGTTACGCCTGCCGCATGGGCGCCGCAAGACCCGTAAGTCTTCTCGCAAAGCGGACATGGCACCTCGGGGGGACACCCCTGGCCCTCCCGTCCCGCGGCAGGGACAGGTGCGAATCCTTCGGGCACCAAGTACCGTAGTGGAACCATGTTCGAAATCATTGGAATTGCCGCCACGGGCGCCGCGGGTGTTGCCGGCTACCTGACCTCGAAGGATTTCACCCAGAAAAAACTTCGCTTCGTGGACGCCGCCCACAAGCCCGGCGCCGCGATCGTGGCCGGCGTCGTTGCGGCCGTCGTGGCCGCCCCGATCGTCTGGCTGCTGCCCATCGTCGGCGCGGGCACCGCGATCGTGCTGGGCGCCGGGGTCGCGCTGGGCGTAAAGTCGGCGCAGCGGAGCCGGCACCTGCTGCCGTAAGCCAAATGTCGCAGGGGCGGCCATTGGGGCGACCCTTGTGGTCGCCCTTTTGACAAGCGCTATTCACCGTATGCACACGCCCCTGATCGCTCTTGTCGCAGCGCTTCTCCAGGCGCCGCAGTATCGTTCACCCGCGCGCGTCGAGTACTTCGCCCAGGCCGACACGGGGGGCGTGGTCGCCCGCGCGGAAAGCCTCCTGGCCGCCGACCCGTCCAACGTCGACCTGATCATCCGCCTGGGGGTCGCCCAGTCGGGCATCCGCCGGTATCGCGAGGCGATCCAGACGTTCGGTCGCGGCATCCGGATCGCGCCCGACAATCCCCTGCTCTACCGCTGGCGCGGGCACCGCTGGATCTCGGTGCGCGAATTCGACCGGGCCATCGCCGACCTGGTGAGCGGCAACAGCCGCGACACCACCAACTACGCCATCTGGTACCATCTCGGCGTCGTGCATTACCTGCGCGGCGAATTCGACAGCGCCGCCGTAGCCTTCACCCACGCGCAGCCGCGCGCACCCGACCAGAACGAATTCGCGGGCTCGACCGACTGGCTCTGGATGTCGCTTTCCCGGGCGCACCGCGGCGCCGAAGCCGCGGCGATGCTGGCGCGCGTTCCCGACACCCTCCACGTCACCTCGGCCGCCGCGTATGCCCAGCGCCTGCGGCTGTATCGGGGGACGATCGGGCCGGACCAGGCCGTGACCGCCGCCGATACCGCCGACATCACAGTCGCGACGCTGAGCTACGGCGTCGGCAACTGGTACCTGGTGCGGGGAGACACCGTCAGCGCGCGCCGGTGGTTTCAGCGCTCGGTGGCATCCGGTGGATGGCCGGCGTTTGGATTCATTGCGAGTGAAGTGGAGCTGCGGAGGCCTTTCCCTGTGCGGCGACGGCTGCCTGAGCAGCGGCAACGGCGGCGGGATCGCCGAGATAGAACCGGTTCACCGGCTTGAGCCCCGCGTCGAGCTCGTAGACGAGCGGGATGCCGGTCGGAATGTTCAGCTCCACAATGTCCGCGTCGCTCACCCCGTCGAGATACTTCACCAGCGCGCGAAGGCTGTTGCCGTGCGCGGCGATGATCACCCGCTTGCCACGCTCCAGCGCCGGGACGATGGCCTGCTCCCAGTACGGCACCACGCGGCTCACCGTGTCCTTCAGGCATTCGGTGAGCGGCAATTCGGCGGGCGGAATCGGTCCGTAGCGGGGGTCGCAGCTCGGCGCGCGCGGATCGCCCGGATCGAGCGCCGGCGGCGGCGTATCGTAGCTCCGGCGCCAGATCTTGACCTGCGCCTCGCCGAACTTCGCGGCCGTCTCCGCCTTGTTGAGGCCGGTGAGCGCTCCATAGTGGCGCTCGTTGAGCTTCCAGCTCTTCTCGACCGGGATCCACATCTGGTCCATGTCCTCGAGCGCAATCCATAACGTCTTGATGGCCCGCTTGAGGACCGACGTGAACGCGAGATCGAACCCGTAGCCGCCCTCTATCAGCCATTTCGCCGCGGCATGCGCTTCGTGCGCGCCCTTCGCCGACAGCCCCACATCGTGCCAGCCGGTGAAACGGTTCTCTTTGTTCCACTCACTCTCGCCGTGGCGCAGGAGGACGAGGCGCGTCGTCATTCCGACGCCCGCGCCAGGCCGGCCAGCTGGCGCAGCACGTACTCGAGAATGCCGCCGTGCTGGTAGTAGGCGACTTCCTTCGGCGTGTCGATGCGCACCAGCGCGCGGAAGGTGGTGAGGGTCCCGTCGGCGGCCGTCGCGGTCACGCCGACGTCCTTAGTGGCCGCGAGCGACGCCGCGATGCCGGTGATGGCGTACGTCTCCTCACCCGTCAGCCCGAGCGACGTCGCGCTCTCGCCCGCCGGGAACTGGAGCGGGAGAATGCCCATGCCGACGAGATTGCTGCGGTGAATGCGCTCGAAGCTCTCGGCGATCACCACGCGGATCCCCAGCAACCGCGGCCCCTTCGCGGCCCAGTCACGCGAGGAGCCCGAACCGTACTCCTTGCCCGCGAGCACGATCGTCGGCACGCCGCGGCCGCGGTACGCCATCGCCGCGTCGTAGATGCTCATCCCCTCGCCGTCGGGGAGCAGCCGCGTCACTCCGCCCTCGGTGCCCGGCGCGATCCGGTTACGAATCCGCGGGTTCGCAAAGGTCCCGCGCACCATCACTTCGTCGTGTCCGCGGCGCGCGCCGTACGAGTTGAAGTCGCGCGGCGTGACCCCGCGCGAGATGAGCCACTTGCCCGCCGGCCCGTCGCGTCGGATCGAACCCGCCGGCGAAATATGGTCGGTCGTGATGCTGTCACCGAGGAGCGCCAGCACCCGCGCGCCGGCGAGGTCGGTCACCGGGCCCGGACGCGGCGGCATGCCGTCGAAATACGGCGCCCGCTCGATGTAGGTGCTCGTCGCGTCCCAGGCGTACCGGTCGCCGGTCGGGATGGTGAGGCCGTTCCACCGCTCGTCGCCGAGGAAGACTTCCGCGTATTCTTTGGTGAACATCTCCGGCCGCACCGAGGCGAGCACGACCTCGTCCACTTCCTTCACCGTGGGCCAGATGTCCCTGAGAAAGACCTCCGTCCCGTCGGCGCCCGTCCCGATCGGCTCATGGTGCAGGTCGATGTCGATGCGCCCGGCGAGCGCGAACGCGACCACCAGCGGCGGGCTCATGAGATAGTTCGCCCGCACTTCCTGCTGCACCCGGCCCTCGAAATTGCGGTTGCCGGACAGCACCGACGCGACCACCAGCTCCTCATCGCGAATTTCGTTCGACACGGCTTCCGGCAGCGGCCCGCTGTTGCCGATGCAGGTGGTGCAGCCGTAGCCCACCAGGTGAAAGCCGAGCGCCTCCAGCGGCTGCATCAGGCCGGCGTGCACGAGGTAGTCGCTCACCACCTTGGATCCGGGAGCCAGCGAGGTCTTCACGTAGGCCGGGGTGCGCAATCCCCTGGCGACGGCCTTTTTCGCGACCAGCCCCGCCGCCACCATCACCGCCGGATTCGAGGTGTTGGTGCACGACGTGATCGCGGCGATCACGACCGAGCCGTGCTGCAACTGGCCGCCCGGCGTCTCGACGATCTCCGCCTTGCCGCCCGTCATCTTGAGTGATGGCAGTGCCGCCTCGAAGGAGGAGCGCGTATCGCTCAGCGCCACACGGTCCTGGGGACGGCGGGGGCCCGCCACGCTCGGCTCCACGGTGCCAAGGTCGAGCGACAGCGTGTCGCTGAAAATCGGCTCCGGGCTAGCGGGCGTATGAAAGAGGCCCTGCTCCTTCATGTAGGCTTCCGCCAGTTGCACGCGCCACGCGGGACGGCCACTGAACGTCAGGTAGCGCAGTGTCTCGGCATCCACCGGAAAGATGCCGCACGTCGCGCCGTATTCCGGCGCCATGTTCGCGATCGTCGCGCGGTCGGCGATCGGCAGGTTCGCGACGCCGGGCCCGTAGAACTCCACGAACTTCCCGACCACGCCCTTCTGGCGCAGCATCTCCGTCACGGTGAGGACGAGGTCGGTCGCGGTCGAGCCCTCGGGGAGCTGGCCGCTGAGCCGGAACCCGACCACCTGCGGGATCAGCATCGACATCGGCTGGCCCAGCATCGCGGCCTCGGCCTCGATGCCGCCGACGCCCCAGCCCAGCACCCCGAGGCCGTTGATCATCGTGGTATGCGAGTCGGTGCCGACCAGGGTATCGGGGTAGGCCGCGGGCGTCTCGCCATCCGTCGTGAACACCACGCGTGCCAGGTATTCGAGGTTCACCTGGTGGCAGATGCCGGTGCCGGGCGGGACCACCTGGAAGTTCTTGAACGCGATCTGGCCCCAGCGCAGGAAGGCGTAGCGCTCCATGTTGCGTTCGAACTCGAGCGCCACGTTCTCCTGAAAGGCCTGTGGGGTGCCAAAGGCGTCGACCTGCACCGAGTGGTCGATCACCAGCTCGGTGGGCATGAGCGGGCTGATCCTGGCCGGATCGCCACCCAGGGCCTGCATCGCGTCGCGCATCGAGGCGAGGTCCACGATCGCGGGCACACCGGTGAAATCCTGCATCAGCACGCGCGCCGGCATGAACGCGATCTCGTGCGCCGGCGTCGCCTTCGCGTCCCACGTCGCGAGGGCCTCGATGTCCTCGCGGCGCACCGACAGGTTGTCCTCGGTGCGCAACAGGTTCTCGAGCAGGATGCGCAGCGAGTAGGGCAGGCGGCTGATGTCGTGCCCGCACTTCGCGAGCGCATCGAGACGGTGGATGGCGTAGGGGCGGCCGAGGACGGTAAGGGTCGATCGGCTGTCGAAGGAATTGAGGGTCATTTAGAAGTGTCTCAGGTTGCTGCCGACAAGGGCGCCGAGGAACTCGACGAGGAGAAACAGGCCGGCGCCGATCAGCGGCCAGCGCAAGCGCCGCCAGAGCCGGACCGGGAGCGGCGGCGAGCGGTAGTCGCTGCACGCCAGCATGGAACGCCGGGCGCCTTCCCTCAGCGCGCGCCCCACATCGTTGGGCTCCGCCATAATGATAATGATGGTGAAGCATGGCGTCCGGCGCTACTTTTTCCACGCACCACGCACCAGCACCACGCACTACGCACTGTTGGAGGCTGCTTGCCAGAGATCCCGGCACGATATCGCCCCCCGCTGGATCCGTCCGAGTTCATCCAGGCGCCCGCGGCGGGTCCCGACGAACGCATCGACGTCGGCGTGCTGTTCGTCGGTGGCGGGCCAGCCGGGCTGGCCGGCGCCATTCGCCTGATGCAGCTGCTCGAACACGAGCCCGAAGTCCGCGAACAGCTCGGCGAGACACCGGTCGCGGTGGTGGAGAAGGGCAAGTATCCCGGCGCCCATCTCGTCTCGGGCGCGGTGGTCAACCCGGTGGCCTTCCGCCGTCTCTTTCCCAGGATGCCGGACGAGGAGTTCCCCTTCCGCGGACCGGTAACCGGCGAGTCCGTCTACTACCTGACCCCCACGGGCCAGGTGCGGATCCCCACCCCGCCCACCATGAAGAACCACGGTTACTTCGGCGCCTCGCTGAGCGAGGCCGGCCGCTGGCTGGGCGAGCGCGCCGAGGCGCTGGGCGTCATGATGCTGAACGAGACCACGGCGCAGAAGCTGCTCATGCAGGACGGCGCGGTGCACGGGATCCTCTCGGGCGACAAGGGCCTCGACCGCGCCGGCCAGCCGATGTCGAATGCCGAGCCGGGGGCCGAGATCCACGCGCAGGCGACGGTGCTCGCCGAGGGCGTGATCGGGCACCTCACCATGGCGCTGGTCGAGACGCTGGGTATCGCCGGCGACAACGCCCAGGTCTACGCGCTGGGCGTGAAGGAAGTCTGGGACGTGCCGAAGCCGCTGGACCGCGTGATCCACACCATGGGCTGGCCCCTGCGGGCCGGGAAGCAGTGGCGGGAGTTCGGCGGGAGCTTCATCTATCCCCTCGGCGACCGGCAGGTATCGTTAGGCCTGGTGGTCGGGCTCGACCATGCCGACAGCTCGCTGTCGGTGCACGACCTGCTCCAGGACCTGAAGCGTCATCCGCTGGTGCGGGGCATCCTGGAGGGCGGGACCCGCAACGAACGCGGCTGGGGCGCCAAGACCATTCCCGAGGGCGGCTTCTACGCGCTGCCGAAGCGGCTCGCCGTGCCGGGGGCGATCCTCACCGGCGATGCCGCCGGATTCGTGAACGTGCCCGCGCTGAAGGGCATCCATTACGCGATGATGTCGGGGATCATGGCCGCCGAGACGATCGTCGCCGCCCTCAAGGCCGGCGCCGACCCGCGCGCGCCCGGCGCGCTGGACGCCTACGAGCAAGCGGTGCGCGCGTCGTTCATCTGGAGCGACCTCTACAAGGTCCGGAACATGCGCGCGGCCTTCGGCTCGGGCTTCGTGCCCGGCGCGGCAATGGCCGGGCTGATGACCATAACCGGCGGCGCCTTCCCCGGCCGCCGCATCGATGCCGGCGCCGACAGCGAGCATCCCGTCACCGCGGGCGGGCGCACCTACGGCAAACCCGACGGCACGCTCACCTTCGACAAGCTCTCGAGCGTGTACGCCAGCGGGAACCGCACCCGCGACACCCAGCCCAACCACATCCGGATCCGCACCGACGTGCCGCAGGACGTGGGCGA
>JAYTEN010000206.1:0-2223 GCA_043735145.1 Gemmatimonadota bacterium
TGATCGCGGCGCTGGCGCCCGACGTGCTGGCGAAGGGCGCCGATTATGCGCTCGACGCGATCGTCGGTGCCGATCTCGTCACCGCACGCGGAGGACGGATCGTGCGCGTGCCGCTCGAAGAAGGCTATTCCACCACCAACATCATCCAGAGGATTGCCGGTGCCCAGACCTGATGGCCGCGCGAATGACCAGCTCCGCCCGCTCACCCTCGAGCGGAAGGCGAGCCCGTATGCCGAAGGCTCATGCCTGGTGCGCTGCGGTGGCACCCTGGTGCTCTGCACGGCGTCGGTCGAGAAGGGCGTGCCTGGGTGGCGCAAAGGCTCGGGGCTGGGCTGGGTCACCGCCGAGTACGGCATGCTGCCGCGCGCGACCAACACCCGCAACCAGCGCGAGCGCACCGGCCCCGGCGGCCGCACGCAGGAGATCCAGCGCCTCATCGGCCGCAGCCTGCGCGCGTCGCTGAGCGGCTTCGATTTCGGCGAGTGGACGATCCGCATCGACTGCGACGTGCTCCAGGCCGACGGCGGGACGCGCACCGCGTCGGTCACCGGCGCGGCGGTCGCGCTGGCCGATGCCTGCACCTGGCTGGCGGGGACGCATAACGTGAAGAACCCATTCAAGCGCCTCGTCGCCGCGGTCAGTGTCGGCATCGTCGAAGGAGAGCCTCGCCTCGACCTCGCGTATGCCGAGGACAAGGGCGCCGAGGTCGACGCCAACATCGTCGTCGCCGATCCCGACGCCTTCGTCGAGGTGCAGGGCACCGGCGAGGAGGGTACCTTCGACCGCGCCGAGCTCGACCAGCTCCTCGACCTCGCGTTGGGCGGCACCCGCACCCTTTTTGCCGCGCAGAAGGCGGCCCTCGGCGCGTGAACCGGCTGCTCATCGCGACGCGCAGTCCCGACAAGGCGCGCGAGATCAAGGAAATCCTCGAGGCCCACAAGGCCGGGGTCGAGGCGGTGTCGCTGGAGGATGCGCGGGTGGCGTGGTCGTCGGCGGAGGACCGGCTGGAGGAATTCGATTCCTTCCAGTCCAACGCGCGGTCGAAGGCCGAGTATTTCGCGAAGCTGACGGGGCTGCCGACGGTGGCCGACGATTCCGGGCTCGAGGTGCTGTCGCTGCTGGGCCAGCCGGGCGTGCGCTCGAAGCGGTTCGCGCCCAACGCGGCGAATCTCGCCGGCGAGGAGCTCGACGCGGCGAACAACGCGGAGCTGCTGCGGCGGCTGCTGGGTGCCGAGGGAAAGCGGCGGCGGGCGAGTTACACCTGCGTCGCGGTGCTGCTGCGGCGGCCGGCGGCGGCCGCGACGGATTTCACCGGCCGGGTCTGGGGCCGGATCCTCGAGGAGCCGCAGGGCGAAGGCGGCTTCGGCTACGATCCGCTGTTCTTTCATGAGGAGTCGGGCAAGACCTTCGCGGAGCTGACGGCCGAGGAGAAGCACGCCGTGAGCCATCGGGGCGAGGCCTTCAGGCAAGTCGCTGAAGCGCTGGCCGCGCGAGGAGTTGGCTAGGCGACCAGGCGACTAGGCGACTGGTAGTAACTTGTAGTGCACGGGGCGTGGCGCAGTTGGTAGCGCGCCTGGTTTGGGACCAGGAGGTCGCGGGTTCGAGTCCCGCCGCCCCGACTTCATAACGAGAAGCCCGACACTGACTTACGGTGCCGGGCTTTTTCGTCTCTACCGGCGACTGCCTGAACATTGCCTGAACATTTGCGCTAATCGCGCAGTTCGCGCGGCTCCATGATGGCTCGGCGCGTGCTTTCCGCGTCAGGCTGCGGGTAGATGCGCGCCAGCGTCTCCTTGGTCTTCCAGCCGCCCGCGGCCGCGACGTCGGCCAAGGGGTGGTGCTTCCTCGAGGTCGCCCAGCCGCGGCGGTAGGCGTGCCAGAGGGAGCCGCCGAGCTTCGGCAGATTCGCCCGCTCTTCGGCGCGCTCGAGCCAGTCGCTGGCGAGGTCCTTCGACACCGCGCGCTCCGGGTTGCGCGGGGATGGGAAGAGCCAGGTAGACGCCGCCCAGCGCGCCCGCGTCCCGACTTCCCGATCCACGAGGATCCGGTCGATTGCCGCGCGGGCCCGCGCATCCATCTCGGCCGTCCATTCGGCGCCCATCTTGTCGGAGTCGGCCGACCAGCGCAGCGCGCCGAATGGCTGCACGTCGAGCCGGAGGTCATCGTAGCGCAGCTGGCAGATGGCACCGATGCGCCGGCCCGTGCTGTAGGCGAGGTCCAGAA
>JAYTEN010000207.1:0-2163 GCA_043735145.1 Gemmatimonadota bacterium
ATCTCATCATGCGACTCGGAACCGGGCTTGTCCCCCGCATTGAACCCCAGCCCGATGCCGACACCCTTCACGGCCGGAATGGACATGACCGCCTGGGCAAGTCGCCCGTCGAGCCTGGTGTCCCACGAGACATGACTTCCGAGGCCGACGACCAGGCCGCGCGCGACAACCTCGCCAATGCCGCCGAGGGTGTCGCCGCTGTCCTTTGCGGCGTCGATGGCCGCAATCATTTCCCCTTCCTTGACTCGATCGAGTGTCCGGACCGGCGACTGGTCCGCCGCGGCGTTCAGGGAATGGGGAATCGGGAATGGGGAATCGGCCACGACGCCGCCCAGCGCGATGACGTGGCTCCCGATCTCCACGCCGAACTCCGCCAGCAGCCGGCGGCAGACGGCGCCGGCGGCGACGCGGGCTGCCGTCTCGCGCGCCGATGCGCGCTCGAGGATGTCGCGGGCGTCGGAGCGGTCATACTTGAGGACCCCGGCGAGGTCGGCGTGGCCGGGGCGCGGGCGCACCAGGCGCCGGCGGGGCTCGTCGCCGCTCGCGCCGGGGCTCATCACGTCTTCCCAGTTGGCCCAGTCCTTGTTCTCGATGAGCATGGCAATCGGCGACCCGATCGTTTCGCCCGCGCGCACGCCGGAAAGGATCTGGACGCGGTCCGACTCGATCTTCATCCGCGCGCCGCGACCGTAGCCCTGCATGCGGCGCTCGAGGTCGGCGTCGATGTCCGCGGCGCCGAGGGCCAGCCCCGCGGGTACGCCTTCCACGACGGCGATCAGCGCCCGGCCATGCGATTCGCCGGCGGTCGTGAAGCGAATTCTCACGGGTGCGCAGTGCGTAGTGCGTAGTGCGTAGTGCGTAGGAAAGACGCGCCGCGCGCTATTTCGGTTTGGAGCCGGGGCCCGATTTCAGCACAGTAACGCATGGACAGTTATCGCTCCCTTGTTGCCTGGCAGCTAGCCCATCGGATCAGCATCGCGACTCTGTACGGCATTGACGATGCGTACCACCCACGGTCTCGAGCACTGCTGGAGCAACTCCGTCGAGCCGTGATATCCATTGAAGCAAACATCGTGGAGGGCTACGCCCTTGGCACGCCCCGGTACTTCCTGAAGCACCTGAGAATCGCCTTTGGCTCGGCAGCGGAAGCCGAAATCCTCATTCAGGACAGCGAGGAACTGGGATACCTGCCCTCGTCACTGGTGCGGGAAGTCCTGCCACTTCTGGACGAGTGCATGAAGACTCTCCGGGGTCTGATCCGGAAGTACAGCCGCTAGCCGGTTTTACTACGCACTACGCACTACGCACTTTCCCAGCGCAAAGGCCCGACCAACCGGCCGGGCCTTGCGATCTTGCGATGCTACCGGCCGTTCAGGGCGTGCGAACCTGCGCGCGCACCGGGAACGGATTGACGATCGCGGTCGTGAGCGGCACGACGACCACGCCGGCGGCGGTGACGCCGACGAGCACCTGCTGGCCGGCACCGTTGAGCGCGAGCCGGATCGGCCCGATGATCGCGTCGCGCACCGGGATGGTCGCGATGCTGCCGAAGAAGAAGGTATCGAACACCTCGATGTTGGCATCGGGCCGCGCGGTGTAGATCAGCCGGTTGTTGGCGTTCAGGTTGCCGCCAAAGCCTCCGGTGCCGCGCTTCGACGCGTCGAAGGTGTGGTTCGGATTCACGTCCATGCCGGGATTCACGCCGCCCACCTGGAGGACGCCGGTGAGGCGGAGGAATTCGTCGAAGACGTAGATCGAGTCGGCGCGGACGAAATTCGTCAGGCCGTTGTGGTTCAGCGCGATGGACGTGACCCTGGCGGCGCGGTTGCCGAGCAGGTCGCGGACCTGGAGGCCCTCGCTGATGCCGAGGTCGCGCTCGCCGGTGCACTTGAGCACCAGGCCGAGCAGCGAGCCGCAGGTACCGGTGATGGTGCTGGTACCGGCCCGCGCGTCGAAGGTCAGCGCCCGCGCGAACCCGAGGTTGGCGCCGCCGCCCTCGCCCACCAGCGCGTGGTTGTAGTCACCCGAGTTCCGGACGAAGGTCGTGTCCTGGAACACCAGCTGGTTGAAGTCGGCCATGACGCCCGCGCCAGCGCCGAGCACCGTGTCGCGCACGAAGACGCCGGGAACCGAGTCTCGAATCGCGATGACCTGGAGCGTATC
>JAYTEN010000208.1:0-2375 GCA_043735145.1 Gemmatimonadota bacterium
CGAACCCGGTGCCGGGCGCCATCGTCACCGCGACCGCGCCCGGCGCGACGGTGGTGAACGCCACCGCGACCACCAACGCGCTGGGCGACGCGACCTTCACGGGCCTCACCCTCCTGGGCCTGGCGGGGAGCTACCGGCTGCAGTTCGCGGCCAACGCGCTCAATCCCGTTCCGGCCGCGGCGGTGACGACGCTCGCCATCGGCGCCGCGACGCAGCTCGGCCTCACCACCGAACCGTCCACCGCGGCGCAGAGCGGCATCGCCCTGGCGACGCAGCCGGTGGTGCGCGTTCTGGATGCCGGCGGCGCCCTCGTCACGAGTGGACCGCACGTCGTGACCGCCAGCGTGCTGAGCGGCACTGCGGTCATCGCCAATGCGACGGCCACGAGTGCTTCCGGTATCGCGACCTTCTCCGGCCTGTCCATTTCCGCGTTGGCGGGCGGCTATCGGCTCGTGTTCACGGCGAGCGGCTTGGCGCCCGACACGGCGGTGGCGGCGACCGTGGTGAGCGCCGGCGCGGCGGCCAGGCTCGGCGTCATCACCTCGCCCTCGACGACGGCGATCGCCGACTCGATCTGGGCGCAGCAGCCGGTGATCGGCGTCTTCGACCAGGCGGGCAATGCCGTCGCCGCCCCGGGAGTGAACGTCACCACGGGTGTGGCGGCCGGCTCACCGACCTTCACGGGCACGACGACGGCCCTGACCGACGGCCTCGGGCACGCGACTTTCTCGGGCCTCGCGATGCGGCCGGCGGGCAGCTACACGCTGCGCTTCACGGCGCCGAGCCTCACCGCCGTGGATGCGCCCGATTCGATCGTGGTCGCGACGCCGCTAGCGAACAATGTGCCGACCACGGTCACCGGCGGCGTGATCTCGACACAGACGCTTGTGATCCGGGTGCTGCCCGGCGACACGCTCCTGCGCGTGGTGCTCGACACGCTCCCCGGCACGTCCGGCGACGCCGACCTGTACGTGCGCTTCGGCGATGCGGCGAACGTCGCCCAGGACATCCACGACTGCTTCCCGAACCTCTCGGGCAGCAACGAGGTCTGCACCTTCACCACGGCGAGCGGCACGCTCCGGCCCGGGCTGTGGTACATCAGCGTGTACGCCTTCTTTGCCTTCGCCAACGTCACGCTGACCGTCACGCGCCAGTAGCGTCGCGCGAGGCGCTGCCGCGGCCGGCCCTCGATGCGCGCGCCAGGCGCATGGCGGGACGCGTGCCGGATGATGATATTCCTGCCTCGTTCCATTCAATCGGAGCCCGACTGTCGTGAGCAGACTCGCCGCACTGTCGCTCGTCCTTCTTGCCATCACCGTTCCAGCGCAGGCCCAGCAGGCGACGCGGGGACTCGAGGTCAAGTACGTCCGCGACAGCGAGGAGTACGCCGCGCTCGCGCGCCAGGTGTACCGCGTCGCGACCCGGGCCGTGGAAGCCGCCGCCCGGCAGGCCTCTCCCGGGCGCTGGGCGGTGGTGCTCGACGTTGACGAAACGGCGCTGGACAATTCCAGCTACCAGCTCGAGCGCCAGGCCTATGGCCAGGCGTTCGCCGACGCGACCTGGCTGCCTTTCGTGGCGCGCCGCGCCTCGCCGCCGATCCCCGGAGTGCTGGACTTCATTGCCGCCGTGCGCCGCCTCGGCGGCCACGTCGCCTGGATCACCAACCGTCCGCCATCGTCGCGCGAGGATACCCGCGCGAATCTGCAAGGCGCCGGCTTGTGGAACGCGGACGACCGGCTGTGCGTGATCGAGGACTCCAGCTACACCAAGGCGGTGCGGCGCGCGGAAGTGGCCGGCGCGAGCGGCCGATGCTCGTGGGCCGGTCAGCCGATGGACGTGCTGGCGTTCATGGGCGACCAGATGGGGGATTTCCCCGCCGCCGGGGAAAGTGATCCCGACGCCGGCCGTGATGCCGCCTTCGGCGTCCGCTACTTCCTGATCGCCGACCCGATGTATGGCGCATGGGAGCGACGCGTCACGCGCCGAGACCCGTGACGATGCGCCGGTGGGCGCGGGTGATGGCCGCGGCGGCACTGCTCACACCGGTAGCCGCGGCGCGGGGCGAGCAAGGGCGGCCGACGGCGCCGACGCTGGTCGTCGTGGTGACGGTGGACCAGATGCGGGGCGACTACCTGGACCGGTGGGCGTCGCAATACACCGGCGCCTTTGCCCGCATCCGGCGCGAGGGCGCCGTCTTCCTGAACGCGGCCCAGGACCATGCCATCCCGGAAACAGCCGCGGGTCACGCGACCATCGGCTCGGGCCGGCATCCCGCCTCTACCGGCATCCTCCGCAACGGGGAGGGTGTTCGCGACTCGATGATGCCGCTGCTCGAGGTGGCTGATTCGGGCGCTTCCCCCGCGCGCTTTCGCGGG
>JAYTEN010000209.1:0-5658 GCA_043735145.1 Gemmatimonadota bacterium
AGGTCGAGCCGCGGGCCGACGCCCCGCTGGCGCCGATCAGTCTGCCCACGCGGCTCACCGGCCTCATCGGCATGGTGATGATCCTCGTCGTGGGATGGCTGATGTCGCGCGACCGGAAGGCGGTGGACTGGCGGGTGATCTTCACCGGCCTGATCCTCCAGGTCATCTTCGCGATCTTTGTGCTGCGGGTCCCGTTCGGCCAGGAGCTGTTCCGCCGGCTCGGGATTTTCGTCACCGCCGTGCTGCACTTCTCCTACGCGGGTTCGTCCTTCGTCTTCGGCAAGCTCGGCGCGCCGCTCGGCGGCGACACCAACATCGGCGTGGTCTTCGCCTTCCAGATCCTGCCGGCCATCATCTTCGTGTCGGCGCTCTTCGCGATCATGTATTACCTCGGCATCATGCAGATCGTGGTGAAGGGGATGGCCATCGTCATGAACAAGCTGATGAAGGCCAGCGGCGCCGAGAGCACCGACGTCGCCGCGTCCATCTTCATGGGCCAGACCGAAGCGCCGCTCACCATCCGGCCGTTCCTGCCGACGCTCACGCGCTCCGAGCTGATGACGGTGATGACCGCCGGCATGGCCCACGTGTCGGGGTCGATCATGGCCGCGTATATCGCCTTCGGCGTCGAGGCGCGGCACCTGCTCACCGCCGTGATCATGACCGCGCCGGGCACCATCATGATGGCCAAGCTGCTCGAGCCCGAGACGGGCGAGCCGCAGACGCGCGGCAACGTCAATATCGACATCCCCAGGACCGACGTGAACATCGTGGACGCGGCCTCGCGCGGCACCAGCGAGGGCCTGCACCTGATGTTGAACGTGATCGCGATGCTGGTGTCGTTCATCGCGCTGGTCGCGCTGCTCAACGGCGTCTTTGGCTGGGTGCACGGGTACCTGGCGTGGTTCCCGGAGAACCTCCAGACGGTGCTGGGCTGGATCGGCCGCCCGGTGGCGTTCGCGATCGGGGTGCCGTGGCACGATGCCGGCGCCATCGGTGGACTCATCGGGACGCGCACGGTGCTCAACGAGTTCATCGCCTTTGCGCAGCTGGGACAGATGAAATCGATGCTCGATCCGCGCTCGTTCACGATCGCGTCGTTCGCGCTCGCCGGCTTCGCGAACATCAGTTCGGTTGGCATCCAGATCGGTGGCATCGGCGCGCTGGTGCCGGAGCGGAAGGCCGACCTCGCGCGGCTGGGCTTCCGCGCAATGCTCGCGGGGACGCTGGCGAATTTGATGTCGGCAACCATTGCGGGGATGCTTCTCTGACGCACAGAAGAGTCTAGAGTCTAGACTCTAGACTCTAGACTCCACCAATCTCAAGGAGAGAACCAATGTTGCATCTGCTTCTGATGGCCGGGCTCGCCGTGACACCGCCGGATCCGAACTGCGTCTGGGACCACTCCACCGTGCCGGGCCGCGGCGTCATCGCGATTCCCGACGCCAACCGCGCGAGTCCCAAGGATTCGGTCACCTTCCAGGCGGGCGGCGCGAGCGTGAAGGTCTGCTACAGCCGGCCGAGCCTGAAGGGCCGCAGCATGATCGGCGGCGAGGCGGTGCCGTACGGGAAGATCTGGCGCACCGGGGCCAACGAGGCGACGATCATCCACACCTCGGGGCACCTGGTGGTCGCGGGCATCCACCTCGATGCGGGTGATTACTCGCTGTACACCGTTCCGGGTGAGCGCGAGTGGGAAGTCATCGTCAACCGCGCCATCGGCCAGTGGGGCCACGAGTCCACCTACACCGACAGCGTCCGGGCGATGGAAGTGGGCCGCGGGCGGGTGGCGGTGGAGCGGGTCGCGACGCCGATCGAGCAGTTCACGATCCGCGCCGAGCCCTCGAGCGGCGGCGACGCGAGCCTGATTCTCGAGTGGCAGAACAGCAGGATTGCGATTCCATTCAACAGAATGAGATGAACGTAAAGAACGTAAAGAAGGTGAAGAAGGTGAAGAAGGTGAAGAAGGGGTTCCACTCACCTTCTTCACCTTCTTTGCGTTCTTCACCTTCGTCACCTTCCTATCGTGTAATCTTCGACGGCGAGACAACGCTCGCGATGAGGAGGCCGGCGGCGAGTGCGACGGCGATCGTGATCATGCGGAATGCCGTCTCGACGCCGGGCACCACCTGCTTGTCGAGCAGCGCGGTGAGGCCCCGAAAGCCGATGCTCCCGGGCACCAGGAGCAGGATGCCGGGGACCCGCAGGATCGCGGCCGGGCGCTTCGCGATATTGCCATACGCCGAGCCCGCGAGGCCGACGACGACGGCGCCGACGAACACGCCGAGCTCGGGGCCGAGGATCACGGTGCCCGCGCGCGTGCCGGCGAATCCCAGGCCGCAGGTCAACAGGATCCAGATCACGTCGCGCGGCATCGCCTTCAGGAGCACCGAGAAGCCCAGCGGGGCGACGAACAGCGCCGCCGCGAGGGTCCAGTCGGGCAGCGCCTCCGGCGACGTGGTGGGCAGCGGACCCATGATCGTGGTCATCAGCGTGCCGCCGATGGCGACGCCGATCGCCAGCACGACCAGGGTCGTAAAGGCGCCGAAGAGCCGCGCCGTGCCCGCGACGAGGTGCCGGTTCGAGAGCTCGGTCACGGCGACGGTCAGCGTGAAGCCGGGAATCAGGATGATGATGCCGGCCAGCGTCGCGAGATAGACCGACAGCGGCCCGACGAGGTGCGCCGCGATCACGGCGAGCACCGACGACACGAATGCGGCGAGGGGCTCGAAGAGCCGGCCCAGGGCGCGCCGCCGCTCGGCGAAGTATCCCAGCAGCCCGATGGCCAGGCCGATTACGCCGGCGACCCCGATCTCGGGCATGCCGCCGCCGAGGAACCGCGCCGCCGCCGCCGACGACACGCCCATCGCCAGGATGCGGATGATGCCGCGGTAGGGCGGGGGCGACGTCTCGATGGCATCGAGCCGCGTGGTGCCGTCGGCCGGCCGGATTTCGCCGCGGGCGACGTCACGAGCGACATCGTGCACCGCCGCCAGGCGGCCGAGGTCCTGCTCGCCTGGCTCGACCCGTACCAGGTGGACCCGCTCGTCCAGCGTCTGGCCCTGGGACATCATGATCGACGTGGGCGTCGCGAGAAACTGGGCCCGGAGGCCGAGCCGGGCGGTGATGGCGTCGAGGGTGCCCTCGATCTGGTGGGTCGGGGTGCCGTAGCTGTGCAGCGCGCGCGCGAGCCGGATCAGGAATTCGACCGCGTCGCCGGGGGCCGCGCTGGCGTTAGTTTCCATGGGCGGGTGAAGATTAACCCCGGCAAGCCGGACCCACACAAAAGGATCACCATGAGTCGCAAGCCGATGGCCGCGATCGTTGTCGTCATGGTAGCAATCATGGGATATATCGTGGTCGGTAGTATGGCGCGGGTCCGGAAGCAGTGCGAAGTTTGCATCGAATTCAACGGCGGGCGCCGCTGCGCGAAGGGCGCGGGCGCAGATGACAAGGAAGCGAAGCAGGGCGCGCAGACCGCCGCCTGCGGCGTGCTCGCCCAGGGCATGGATGAAACCATCCGCTGCCAGAACGCGCGGCCCGTCACCGCGACCTGCTCTACCAGCTGATGCCCGGCCGCCGTCCTCGAGGGGAGTCTTCGATGCGCCTGATTCGCGTTTTCGCCGCCGCCATGCTGCTCGCCGCGCCACTCGCTGCGCAGCAGCCACCCGTCGCCGCGCCACCGGCTGCCGCCGCTGCTGCCGTCCCGGGGGCGCAAGCCGCGCCGGCGGAATATCCGAACCTCGAGACCGGGAAGATGTGGACGTTCGATGCGCCGCCGCTCGAGTACTGGGCGCGCCGCTACAGCTTCCGGCCCACGCAGGAATGGATGGATCACGCGCGCCTCGCGTCGCTGCGGCAGCCCGGCTGCACCGCGTCGTTCGTCTCCGGCGACGGCCTCGTGATGACGAACCATCACTGCGCCCGTGCCTGCATCGAGTCCGCGACGCGCCCGGGCGAAGACCTGCTGGAGAACGGGTTTTACGCGCGCGCCCGCACCGACGAACGGCCCTGCGGGCCCGGCTACTGGGTCGACCAGCTGCTGAGCATCACCGACGTGACCGACAGCGTGAATGCCGCGGTGCCGGCCAATGCGCCGCCGACCCGCGCCGCCGACCTGCGCGCCGAAGCGATGCGCACCCTCGAGCGCTCCTGCTCGGCGGGCGTGCCCGACCTCAACTGCCAGGTCGTGACCATGTATCGCGGCGGCCAGTACAAGCTCTACCGCTTCCGCCGCTTCAACGACATCCGCCTGGTCTTCGCGCCCGAAGACAAAATGGCGTTCTTCGGCGGCGATCCCGACAACTTCACCTTCCCGCGCCACGACGTGGACATGAGCTTCTACCGGGCCTACGCGAATGGCGAGCCGGTGCACAGCGAGTTCTTCCGCTTCGGCCGTGGCGGATCGAGCGAGGGCGACCTGGTGTTCGTGGTCGGCAATCCCGGATCCACGGGCCGGCTCAACACCGTGGCCCAGCTCGAGTATCTGCGCGACGTGCAGTACCCGGCGCAGCTCGCGCAGCTCTCGCGGCAGATCGCGATCTATCACGCCATCACCGACGCCGATCCCCAGCGCGGCTCGGCGCTGCGCAACACCCTCTTTTCAGCCGAGAATTCGCAGAAGGCGATCACCGGCTACCAGGCGGGTCTCCTCGATGCCCAGCTCATGACTCGCAAGGCGGCGTGGGAGAATACCTTCCGCAACCGCGTGAACGCCGACGTCGGCCTGCGCCGCCAGTACGGCGATGCCTGGACGGCGATCCAGGCGGTGCGCCGCCAGATGGCAACGCTGGACGCGCGGCGCCGCTACTACGGCGCCGGGGCCTACGGCGCCCGGCTCCCCGCGCTGGCGTTGCTCCTGGTGCGCGCGCCGGCCGAGGCGGCGCGCCCCAGCGCCGACCGCCTGCCCGCGTTCCGCGATGCCGCGCGGCCGCGGCTCGACACGCTGCTGACGCAGGCCGCCCCGATC
Source organism: Gemmatimonadota bacterium (assembly GCA_043735145.1). Classification (GTDB taxonomy): domain Bacteria; phylum Gemmatimonadota; class Gemmatimonadetes; order Gemmatimonadales; family JACORV01; genus DASXPG01. The sequence continues at coordinate 4,970 of JAYTEN010000209.1, forward strand.
GACACCATGATCGAGACGCGTTTGCTCGCCGCATGGCTTGCCGGCATGGCCGCCGAGCTGCCCGCGACCGACCCGGTGCTGAAGGCGGCGCTCGCCGGCCGCTCGCCCGAAGACGCCGCGCGCGCCATGGTACGCGCCAGCACCATCCTCACCAACGAGCAGCGCCGGGCGCTGCGTCAGGGCGGGGCCGGGGCGATCGCGTCGTCCGCCGATCCCGTCATCGCGCTGGCAAAGCTGGCCGATCCCCTCGATCGCGACGTCCAGCGGCAGTGGACCGATCTTGTCAGCCAGGAAGCGCAGAACGACGAGCGCGTGGCCCGCGCGCTGCTCGCCGTCTTCGGCAACACCGTGGCGCCCGACGCGACGTTCTCGCTGCGCATCTCGGACGGCGAGATCCGGCGCTACCCCTACAATGGAACGCTCGCACAACCATTTACGACCCTGTTCGGTCTGTATGACAGGAGCTTCGGCTTTGGCGGGAAGGCTCCCTGGGCCCTCCCCCCGCGCTGGCTCACGCACCGCGACTCGCTCAACCTCGCGACCCCGCTCAACGTGGTCGGCACCAACGACATCATCGGTGGCAACTCGGGCAGCCCGGTGATCAACCGGGACGGCGAGATCGTCGGCCTGATCTTCGACGGCAACATCGAGGGATTGCCGGCGCGGTTTCTCTTCACCGAGGCGCGCGG
>JAYTEN010000210.1:0-4526 GCA_043735145.1 Gemmatimonadota bacterium
GCCGCGCCGAGGTTCGATTCGGCGTCGAGCAGGAAGGCGGCAGCGGAAGCGACGCGTTCGCCGGCGCGCAGGCCCGAGAGCACCTGGACGAGGCTGTCCGCTTCGGCGCCGAGCGTCACGCGCCTCGGCGCGAAACGCCCCAGCGAGTCCTCGACGAACACGAGCTGTCGTTCACCGGTCACCAGCGCCGCCTGCCGCGGGATCACGACGCCGCGGCCGCCGAGGGGTACCCGGAACCGCGCGGTACCGAAGAGGCCGGGTCGAATGCGGCCCCCGGTATTCGCCAGCGCGATCCGCACCCGGCCGGCCCGCGAGGCGGGGTCGATGGTCGGGTAGACATACGTCACCGTGCCGGCGAACGGCTGGCCCGGATAGGCGTCGAACGCAACCTCGGCGCGCTGGCCCATGCGCATCAGCCCGATGTCGCTTTCGAAGACGTCGGCCTCGAGCCAGACGGTCGAGAGGTCGGCGATCTGGAAAAGCGCCACACCCGCCATGACCGACTGCCCCTGGATCACGTTCTTCTGAAGCACCACGCCGTCCACTGGCGCGCGCAGTGTCAGGGTCCGCCGCACCGTGCCGGAACGCTCCAGCTCGAGGATCTGGTCCTCGCTGATTTCCCAGTACTGGAGGCGGCGCCGGGAGGCCGCCACCAGCGAATCGGCGTTGCGGGCACCATCGCTCGCGGGGTGGTCGCCCAGCGCCGCCCGAAGCCGGACCGCGAGCAGCAGCTCCTGCTGGGCCGATACCAGCATCGGGCTGTAGATCTCGAGCAACGGCTCGCCGAGCCGCACGGCACGCCCGGTGAAGTCGACGTACAGCCGCTCGACAAAGCCGTCGACGCGCGACGTGACGGTGCGCTGCGCCGTTTCCGCGGGCGTGACCCGACCCACGAGGCGCAGGTCACGCGCCAGCTCGCGCAATTCCGCGGTGACGACGACGATGCCGAGTCGGCGGCGCTCGGTGGCGCCGACCGCGATCGCCACCGGGGGAGCCGTGTCGGCCGCCGCGCGGGTCGTGTCCGGCATCGCCATGCCGGCCATGCCCGTGTCGCGGGCAGCGGGCGCGGCGGCGCTGTCGGACCGGCGGCACGCCGCGGCGGTGGCGGCGAGGAGGCCCGTGAGGACCGCGATCCGCAGGTGTCGCATCAGTTCTCCCGGCCGGCAGTGCCGGCGTCATAACGGCGGCCCGTCAGCCGGTCCAGCTCGGCGACGGCAGTGCCGTATATCGCTTCGTCGCTATGCAGGTCGTGTTCGTACTCGAGCAGCGCCGTCTGCGCGTCGAGCAGCGTCGCGAAATCCACGCGCCCCACGCGATAGGCAGCCAGCGCCGCTTCGTAGGCCGCTTCGGCCTGTGGAACCAGGGTCTGCGCGAACAGCGCCACGAGCCGGCGGGCGGTCATCGCCTGTTCGCGGGCGGTTGCGAGTGCCGCGTGGACCTGCACCCGGACGGATTCCCGCTCCCGGTCGGCCACATCGACCATCGCCGCCGCTTCGTCCCGCTGCCGCAGCTGACGCGAGCGGGCGAAAATCGGAACGTTCACGCTCAGCATGAGCGAGACCATGTCGCCCAAGCCGGCGCGCTGGCCGTACGCGACGCCGACCCCGAGATCCGGGATCAGGGCACGACGGACCGCGAGGGCGTTGGTCCGGCCGCCGGCCACCTGCGCTTCGGCGCCGAGGATGGCGGGGCTGTGCGCATCGGCAGCGGCGATCAGCGAGTCGAGTGGGGGCGGTTCGGGCATGTCGAGGGTGTGCATGATGACGCCATGCTCGTGCGCGCTGGCGGCGGTGAGGACAATCTGCGCCTGGCCGGGCCGGCCGAGCAGCGCGTTGAGGGCGGCCGCCGCGGCGTAGCGCTCGAGCTGCATCTCGGCTACTTCCCGCTCGAGCCTCGTCATGGCGACCTGCGCCCGCAGCGCGTCGGATTGCGTGGCGGCGCCGGTGGAGTACATGGTCGTCGCGACGGTCGCGATTTCCTGAAGGACCCCGCGCCGTCGGGCCATGATCTCGAGCGCGCGGTCATCGTGGTACAGGGCCCAGTACTGCGCCCGCACCGCCGCCTCGACCTCGAGCGCGGCCGCCTCCGCCGCCCAGGCGAACCGAACGCTGTCCGAGCGCGCCACACCGCGCCGCAGACCGAGGGCGCCGTTGACCGGCACCATCTGCATCAGCGTGATCTGGTTCATCGTCATGGGGTCGCCGCGCGGCGAGAGCCCCGGCAGCATGTAGTTCATCGCGCCGAGGGTGAGCGCGGGATCGGCCCACGCCCCGGCCGGCCGGATGCGGGCCCCGGCGGCGCGAACCTCGGCGGCGCGGGCCGCAAGCATCGGATTGGCGGCGCGCGCGAGCGCGACGGCTCGCTTCAGATCGAGCGTGTCGGCAGTCTGTGCGCGAACGGTCGCCGGCGCGGCGCAGAGCGCCACGGCGGCAGCATAACGAAGTAACACGGCTGGGCCCTCTCAGAGGCTATGGGACGGACGTACTACACCGGCGAGAGGACTTACGCTTGCGGCGGAGGTGGTACCGGGACGGGGGGGAAGGACTCGGGGGGTACAGGAATCAGGGCTACCGCGAGCTGGGTGTCACCAGGTACGGGACGGTTCGCCACCGGAGCGGTCGTCAGGGCCGGCACCGGTGTCCCGCAGGGCCCCATGAGATTACAGAAACCCGCGGCCATGCCACCCATCGGTGCCGTGACCGAGGCACCGGCCGGCTGCGACATGCCGTCATCGCATTGCGCCGCGGAATCCCGCACCTGACGAACGCAGAAGGCACCGCCCGATGCCTGGGCCAGCTGGCCCAGCAGGAGGGCGATCGCGAGGATGCGGACCGGGAACCGTGTCATGTCCTTGAAGAGTACATGAAGCCATTCGGGGCGCCAAGTGACTCAACCGGAAGACTTCTTCACACACCGCCCAGGTTGCGATAGCTCCGCGTGCCAACCCAGGCTTGAAATCATGAACCCTTCGGCCGCTAGTGACCGTGGGACATCGCTTCGCCGCGGGCGAGCGCCAGGTGGTGCGGGCCGTGGTGCGCGCCCTCGGTCAGCAGGCCGATGAAGCCGAGCCCGCGGATCCTGGCCACCGTCCGCGCATCGCCGGGCCGCCGCGCCCGCACCGTGAGGCGCGACCCGCGCGGAATCTCGACGCTCGCCGCCGAATAGTCCGCCAGCCCGTCGAGCATCGGCGCGTGGGCGCCGAGCATGCGGCGAATCGCGTCGCCGGTGCGCCCGTCACCCGTCACCTCCATCAGCAGGCCGCCGGGAATCTCCGACTGCCGCACCGCCGCGCCTAACGTCACGGCATTCATGTCGATGAGGTGCTGCCGCAGCGCCTCGAGATTCACGCGCGACCAGTCGGTCGCGCTGTCGGCCTCGAGAATCGACACGACTTCCGCGATGGCGGCGTAGGCATCCTGCCCCGGCAGCGCCGGCGTGCGCGCCGCCGGAGTCGCTCCCGCGGCGTCGTGATTCATGCCCGGCGTGTGGACGTGTTCCTGCGCGGCGGCCACGGCGGGCGCCAGCGCGAGCGAAAGGACCATCATGATGCGGCGCATCGGAATCTCCCCCGGGAATTGGTGTGTGCATCATTCTACGGGGAGAGGGGCGGCGCGGCTGGAACCTGGGTTTCACTATCGTCACCCGTCGGTGGGGGCGCCCTCCGACACATTTTCGGGAAAGACGAGCGTCACGAGCGTGCCTTCCCCGAGCGTGCTGGTGACCGTCGCCCATCCGCCGTGCAACGTCACGATCCCGCGCACCAGGGCCAGCCCCAGGCCCGTGCCCTCGGTCCCGCCGCTCCCCGTTCCCGGCACGCGATAGTAGCGGTCGAACACGTGCGGCAGCGCGGCGGCGGGAATGCCCGCGCCGCTGTCGCGCACCTGGATCGCCACCAGGCCGTCGCGGCTCGCGGCCTCGAGCGAGACGCGTCCGCCGCGCAGCGTATGGCGGATGGCGTTGGTCACGACGTTTACCAGCGCGCGGCGCAGCATCATGCGATCGGCCGACAGATGCAACGCGCGGGGCACGTCGACCTCGAGCAGAACGCCTTTCTCGGCGGCCAGGGATTCGAGGTAGTCGGCCACGTCGGCGAGCTCGGCGGCGACCGGGAGATCGGTCCGCTCGATGCGCGAACGCGGATCTTCGGCGCGCGCGAGGAACAGAATGTCGTCGACCATGTGGTGCAGGCGATCCAGCTCCTCGAGGCTGGACCCCATCACGTCGCGATACTCGTCGGGCGTCCGGGCGCGGGCGAGGGCGACCTCGGTCTGCTGACGGAGCACGTGCAGCGGGGTGCGCAGTTCGTGGGCCAGCTCGGTGGAAAACTGGGTGAGCGAGGCAAAAGCGGCATTGAGCCGCTCCCGTACCACGTCAAACGACGCCACGAGCGAGCGCAGCTCGGTCGGCGCCGACGACACGTCGAGGGTCTCTCCGAGGGAGCGGGCATCGATGCTCGAGACGGCGAGCGCCAGCGACTCGATCGGCGCGAGGCCGCGGCGCGCAATCCAGTAGCCCACGATCGTGCA
>JAYTEN010000211.1:0-29552 GCA_043735145.1 Gemmatimonadota bacterium
TCGCCGGAGCGGAGCGCATTGATGGTCCGTAGTCGCACCGGGTCGATGCCGAGGGTCTCGGCGATCCGGTCCATGTGCGCTTCGACGGCGAACTCGGTCTGGGGCGCGCCGAAGCCGCGGAAGGCGCCGTTGGGATTGGTGTTGGTGAACATCGCGCGGCCGTCGATGCGGATGTTCGCGCAGCGGTACGGGCCGGCGGCGTGAATGCAGCCGCGCGACAGCACGACGGGGCTCAGCGTGATGTACGCGCCGCCGTCGAAGATCACCTCGATCTCCATCGCGACGAGCTTGCCGTTCTGCTTGAGGCCGGTGCGATGCCGCACGATCGACGGGTGGCGCTTGGTCGTCGCCCACATGTCTTCGGCCCGGTCGTACACGATCTTCACCGGCCGGCCCGACTTGAGCGCCAGCAGCGCGGCGTGGCCGGCGATCATCGACGGGAACTCTTCCTTTCCGCCAAAGCCGCCGCCCGGCTCCGTCTGGATGACGCGCACCATATCGGGCGGCAGGCCGAGCAGCGGGCCGAGCGCCTTGTGCACGTAGAAGGGGCACTGGAGCGAGCCGTGCACGGTGATCCCGCCGTCAGGCTCGGGCACCGCGATGAAGCCGTTGGTCTCGATGTAGATGTGTTCCTGGTGCCCGGTGCGGTACTCGCCCTCGAGCACGATGTCGGCCGACGCGAAGCCGCGCGCGAGATCGCCCTTCTCGATCAGGACGTGCTTGAGTGTCCGGGGCGACTGCTCCATGTCGAAGACCGGCGTCGTCCGCTCGTAGTCGAGGTCGACCTTCGCGGCGAGCAGCTGTTCCCGGTCTTCGTGGGCCAGCAGCACCACGGCCTCGGCGGGGTGGCGCACCTCGCGCTCGACCAGGCAGACCTGGTCGTCCTCGATGAGATGAATGACGTTGCGGCCGGGGATGTCGTGATGATCGACGACGGTGAAGCCCGCGGGGTCGAAGCCGTAGCGGATGCCGGTCACGCTGCCGCTCGGAATCGTGGTCCGGATGGTGCGCCCGTGCAGCATCCCGGGCAGGGTGATGTCGTCGACGTATTTTGCGGTGCCGCCGACCTTGGCGGCGCCGTCTTTCCGGAGGACATTCTTGCCGACGACGGACACTTGCGACTCCGGCGAGAGGATGGAGGATAGAGGATAGAGGATAGTACGCGTTATCCTCCATCCGCTATCCTCCATCCTCAGGAGCAAGATTGCAAGGGAAGTGGCGCACGTTGCTGGTCCTGTCGGCCGCCGAGCTGCTGATCATGGGACTCTGGTTTTCCATGTCCGCGGTGGCGCCCTCGCTGGGCCGCGACTGGGGGCTGACGCCCTCGTCCGCGGCGTGGCTGACCACCGCGGTCCAGATCGGCTTCGTCGCCGGCGCGCTCTTCGTCGCACTCACCAACCTCGCCGACCTCTATCCTCCGCCGGCGGTGATCGCAGCCGGTGCGGCGATCGGCGCGCTCGCCACGGCGACCATCGCGGGGTTCTCGCGCGGCCTGGCGACCGCGCTGCCGCTGCGCTTCGCGACCGGCTTCGCCCTCGCGCTGGTGTACCCCGTCGGCATGAAAGTCATGGCGTCGTGGACCAAAGCGGACCGCGGACTCGGCATCGGCCTGCTCGTCGGCGCGCTCGCCGTGGGCTCGGCGTCGCCGCACCTGATCCGGGGAGTGGGCGGCATCGACGCATGGCGTCCCGTGCTGTACGTCGCGGTGGCCCTGTCGCTGGTCGGAGGCGTGCTGGTGTGGCGCGGCGTGACGATGGGGCCGTACTACGCGCCGGCGCCGCGCTTCCAGTGGCGCTACATCGGCCAGGCATGGCGGTCTCCCGGATTGCGCCTCGCGAATTTCGGATATCTCGGCCACATGTGGGAGTTGTATGCGATGTGGACCTGGATCCCCGCCTTCCTCACCTGGCGCTTCGCCACGGAGGGACTGCCGGACCCACAGCATCGCGCGGCGATCGCGACCTTTCTCGTGATCGGCGCGGGCGGCATCGGGAGTCTCCTCGCCGGCCGCGTGAGCGATCGCTGGGGGCGAACCCGCACCACGATCCTCAGCATGGTGATCAGTGGCATCTGCGCGGCGACCATCGTTCCGCTCAGTGGGGTCGTCGGTCCGCACTGGCTGGCCCTCATCGCGATCGTGTGGGGCTTCGCCATCGTCGCCGACTCGGCGCAGTTCAGCACCGCCATCAGCGAGTTGTGTGAGCGCGAGTATCTCGGCACCATGCTGGCGACGCAGACGGCGATGGGATTCCTGCTGACGATGGTGTCGATTCAGCTGGTGCCGGTCGTGGTCGCGAGGTCCGGGTGGGGCGTCGCCTTCGCGATGCTGGCGATCGGCCCGGCGCTGGGCATCATCGCGATGTGGCGGCTGCGGCGGTCGCCCATGGCGGCGATGCTGGCGGGCGGAAAGGGCTGATGGCCGAAGGCCGAAGGCTCAACGCGCGTATCCATCACCGGCGTGGACAGCAACGGCGCGCCGTTTCCCCGCCAGGAATTCCCGCGCCACTTCCTTGACGTCCTGGTGCTCCACGTCCACCAGGTAGTTCATCCGCCGCATCGCCGCGTCGGTCATCGTGCCGCCCAGCTCCTCGAGCGCCCGCCGCACCTCGGGGTGACGCTGGAGCATCGCGGCGCGCGCGACCGGCACCGCCTGGTAGGGCGGGAAGTAGTGACGATCGTCCTCGAGGGCGACCAGGTGCAGCGCCTCGATCTGGCCGTCGGTTGAATTGCCCGCGATGAGATCCACGCGCCGGTCGGCGAGCGCGCGGTACGTCAGCCCGAGGTCCATCACGACCGGCGCCCCCGCCAGCGTGAGGCCATATGCCTGCGACAGTCCGGGGAAGCCGTCGGCCCGCTCGATGAACTCGTACCCGAATCCACCCTTCCACGATTTCGCGAACGGCACCGCGGCCGACAACGTCCGCGCTGGAAGCCGCGCGGCATCATCCTGCCGCACGATCATCGCGAAGGTGTTGTTGAACCCGAGCGGCGCCAGCCACTCGGCGCCGAACTGCCCGGTGTACGCGGCGCGCACCCGCGCCAGCGCGCTGTCAGCGCTCCCGGTCACCGGCTGCTTGAGGATCGCGACCAGCGCCGTGCCCGTGTACTCCACGTAGACATCGGCTTGGCCGCCGATGAGCGCTTCGTGGCAGACGAAGGTGCCGCCGAGATGAAAGCGCCGCTCGACCGCGAGGCCAGTGCGATTCTCGATCTGCTGCGCGACGATCTCGCCGAGGATGTCCTGCTCGGTGAAGTTCTTCGACGCGACGACGACGTGATCGGCGCGGGCGCAGCCCAGAAACACGAGGCTCAAGGCTGAAAGCGGAAGGCCGAAACGCATCGAGTGAGCCTTCAGCCTTCAGCCTTCAGCTTCGTTTCGATCACTCCGAGCGCGAAGTCCAGCCCCAGCGCCATCAGCGCCGCCGGCAGCGCGCCGGCCATGATGAGGGTGTTGTTGACGGTCGCCACGCCGCGGAAGATGTACACGCCGAGCCCGCCCGCGCCGACCGCCGCCGCGATCGTCGCGACGCCGACGCCCACGACCGCGGCGACCCGGATGCCCGCCATGATGACGCTGGTCGCCAGCGGGAGCTCCACCAGGCGCAGCAGTTCGCCGTCGGTCATCCCCATGCCGAGCGCGGCTTCTCGCACCGCGGGATCAACGCCGAGAATGCCCGTCACCGTATTGCGGATGACCGGCAGCAGCGCGTAGACGACGAGCGCCACCACCGCCGTCCGCGCCCCCACGCCGCCCAGGAACGGCAGCGGGATGAGAAAGCCGAACAGCGCGAGACTGGGAATGGTCTGGAGGATGTTGGCGGCGCCGAGCACCGGCGCGCCGAGCCGCGGCCGCCGCGAGATCAGGATGCCGAGGGGCACGCCGATGACCACGGCCACCAGCGTGGAGACCGCCACCAGGCCGAGGTGCTGCAACGCGAGCCCCAGCGCCTCGCCGCTGTTGTTGCGATAGAAGTCGAGCAGGCTCACGCGTCGAGCACCGCGGCAAAGGCGCGCGCTTCGGCGTGCGGCGCCGCGAGAAACTCCGGCGGCGTGCCGATGAAGACGATCCGTCCCGCCTGGAACAGCGCGATGCGCGTCGCCAGTCGCATGGCCTCGCGCACGTCGTGCGTCACGAAGACCACCGTCTTGCCCAGCCGCCGCGCGAGGTCGGCAAACTCGCGCTCCAGCTCGGCGCGCGTGAGCGGGTCGAGGGCGCCGAACGGCTCGTCGAGCAGCAGCAGCGGCGGATCGGCGGCCAGCGCCCGCGCGATGCCGACCCGCTGGCGTTGCCCGCCCGACAACTCGCGCGGCATCCGCGCGCGGTAGACCGCGGGCTCGAGGCCGACCAGCGCGAGCAGCTCGTCCGCGCGGACGCGTCGGCGGGGCTCGTCCCAGCGCTCCAGCTCCGGCACGATCGCGACGTTGCGCGCGACGGTGAAGTGGGGGAAGAGGCCGATGTCCTGGATGACATAGCCGATGCGGCGGCGGAGGGTGTGCGGCTCCCACTCGCGCGTGGTCCGGCCGTCCACGACCACGTCGCCTGCGGTCGGAAGGCGCAGGCCGTTGATGAGCTTGAGCGTCGTGGTCTTGCCCGAGCCGCTGCGGCCGAGGAAGACGAGCGTCTCGCCGCGCGCGACGTCGAGGTCGATGCCCTGCACCGCGTCGCGGCCGCCGAGGGTGACGGTGACGCCCCGCAGCGAGACGGCGGCGTCGGTTATGCGCGCCTCACGAGCGCCCGACAGTGCGGAAGGTGGCGAAGACGTACGGATAGTGCGGCTGGAACCAGTTCCGGAAGCTGCGCCGCGCCAGGGCCGCGTCGGTCGCCCACGACCCGCCGAGGATCACCAGGTGATGCTCGTCGAAGAAGTCGGCCGAATAGCCTGGATAGGTCCGGTGCCAGACCGAGAAGCCGGGAAACGGCGCGAAGCGCGACTTCGTCCACTCCCAGCCGTTGCCGACGAGGTCGAGCACGCCCCAGCGGCTGGCTCCGTCGCTGTACGACCCGACGGGCGTCGGTGCCCAGTTCGTGAAGGCGATGTTCGCTCGGGCGCTGTCGCCCCAGGGCGCGCCTTCCGCGGCCCGGTGAAATTCGGCCTCGGTCGGAAGGTCGCGGCCCTTCCATCGAGCGTACGCCTTCGCCTCCGCGCCGCTCACGTAGACGGGCCAGTCCGCCGCCTTCGACAGCGGGAATTCGTCGAACAGCGTCCGGTAGCGCCAGCCATCGGACCCCTTCGACCAGAATGCCGGGTGCGCGTGCCCGGTGCGACGGAGCCAGTCCCAGTCGCCGGACTCCCACAGCGATTCGGTGTCGTAGCCGCCCGCCTCGACGAACGCGAGGTACTCGGCGTTGCGCACCGGCGTGCGGTCGATGTCGAAGGCGCCGACATCGGCCTGCGCCTCGGGAAACTCGTTGTCCCAGCCGAAGTCCGCGCGCTGGAAGTCCGCGCCGAGGGTCACGCTGCCGGCCGGCACGGCGGCGGTGCCCGCGGCGGCGCCGGCCCCGAAGCGGTACGGGGGCACGTCCGCGGGCTTGTGCTTCAGCGACAGCGCGAGCTGCTGCAGCATGTAGAGCAGCGTCTCGTGATGCATGACCTCGTGCTCGATGACGAGCTGCCAGATGCGTCCGCGCTCGGCCAGCGGGTCCGCGGCCTCGAGGACGGCGACGTCGTCGAAGCAGTCGAGCAGGGCGGCACGCACCCGGTCGCGATACGCGATCACCTCCGCCGGCTTCGGCCACAATGCCGGGGAATCGGGCACATAGACATCCACGCCGACGGGATCGATGCCGCGCGCGAACAGTTCGTCGAACTTCGGCTCGAAGCCCTCGCGCCCCAGCAGGCCGCGGGCGACCTGATTCCAGGCAAAGGCCGGTAGGTGCCCGACGTAGAAGATGAACGGCTGCCGCAGCGCGATCGGGCGTTCGTACCATGCTTTCTCGTCCAGCAGCGCAAAGACCTGGTCCGACCGGGCCCACGCCTGTTCGAGGCGATCGCGCAAACCAGTGGGAGAGTGGGAGAGTGGGAGAGTGGGAGAATTTGCGGTCATGCAAGCCTCAGCTCCGCCCGGCCGCGTCGAAGCAGCGCGAGCGCGAAGAGGTTCTCATCGTCGGTGTACCAGGTGTCGAGCGCGAGGCTCGTACCAGGGAGCATGGCGGCAAACGATTCGCGCGTGTACTTGCAGGAAATCTCGGTGCTGATCTCGTCGCCCGCATCGAAGCTCCGGTCCACCCTGGCGTCGGGGATGTGCACCCGGCAGGCCCTTCTCGCGCGCAGCCGCATCTCGATCCAGGCGCGATCGGCGTCGTAGAAGGCGACGTGTTCCCACTCGTCCAGGTCGAAGTCCGCGCCGATGGCCTCGTTGCAGTGCCGCAGGATGTTGAGATTGAACGCCGCCGTCACGCCGGCGGCGTCGTTGTAGGCCGCCTCGAGTCGCGCGACATCCTTCACGAGATCCATCCCCACCAGCAGTCCGTCGCCGGGCTCGAGCTGCTGCGCTACCCGGGCGAGGAACCGGGGCACGTCGTCGGGATGCAGATTGCCGATCGTCCCCGCGAGGAATACGGCCAGGCGGCCACCGCCGGGTCCGAGGGCGCCGAGGTCGACGGTGAAGTCACCGGTGACGCCGTGCACGTCGGCATCGGGAAACCGCGCCGCGATGCGCCGAGCCGACGCGTCGACGAAGAGCGCATTGATGTCGAAGAGCACCAGCCGCGCCGCACAGCCCTGCCGCGCCATGGCTTCGAGGAGGAAGCCGATCTTCCGCCCCGCGCCCGAGCCCAGCTCGACCAGCTCCTTCGGCGCGGCGCGCGCGATGACGTCCGGCGCGATGCGCTCGAGGAGCGCCTCTTCGGTGCGCGTCTGGTAGTACTCGGGAAGCCGGGTGATCTGCTCGAACAGCTCGCTGCCCCGGTCGTCATAGAAATACTTGCAGGGGAGCCACGGCTTGTCGGCGGTCAGCCCCCGGCGCACCTCGTCCGCCATGCGTGAGGTCGCGTGGTCTGGAGACTGCGAGAGAACCGGCTCAGCCATGCCACGCTCCGGAGGAAAGGGCGCCCACCAGGGGCGCCCCTATAGTTCGCTGTAACGAAGCGACCCCTTCCCCGGTTCCCCGTCAAGGCGAACCTTTGCGAACCACCGCCACCGCGCCGAGCTGCCGAAGTTCAGGTCCTGGGAGGAGGGCCGGCAGGCATTGCGGGCGCTCGCACCGGCTTGGGGATCGCGAGCGACGCGACGGCACCGAGGCCCATGACCCCGGCCGAAAGCGTGAAGGCGAGCACCGCGCCACCGCGGTCGTAGATCATGCCGATGGTCGCCGGACCCACCAGCCGGCCCAGCGCCGCGAGCGACTGGGCGACGCCGAGAATGGTGCCCTGCTCGCTCGGATCGGCGAGAACCGAAACCATCCCCGATGCCGCCGGTCCGAAGATGCTGTTGGAGAAGGCGAGCAGCACCGTCCACAGGTAGAGCATCAGCGCGCTGCCGGCGAACGGCACAACCAGCACCGCGACGGCCATGCCGAACATCCCCGCGATGAGCAGTGGCCGCTCGCCGGTCCGGTTTGCCAGCCGCCCGAAGCCCCAGCCCTGTACGATGGACGCGACGATCCCGATGATCATGAAGAGCCAGCCCAGCTCGCGCGCGCCCCACCCGAAGGTCGTGGCGGCGTAAAGCGGCAGCGCGACGGTATATCCAGCGAATCCGGCGGGCGCGAGAAACCACACCAGCATCAGCCAGCGCAGCTCGGGATGCCGGAAGGCGTCACCGAAATGCGCGGTGACGAACAGTGGCTTGACCGACCGGTTCTCCGGGGCCAGCGATTCGGGCAGGATGCGGAAGGCGAGGACCAGGTTGATCAGCGACAGGGTGGCGGCGATGAGGCCCGGCGCCAGCGGTCCCCAGTAGTGGCTCGAGAGCCCGCCCGTCGCCGGCCCGATGATGAACCCGAGCCCGAACGCGGCGCCGATGACGCCCATGCCCTTCGAGCGCTCGGAGACCGTCGTGATGTCGGCGACGTAGGCCTGCGCGACCGAAATGTTGCCGCCGGCAAACCCCGAGACCAGCCGCGCCATCAGCAGGACGCTGTACGATCCGGCGAAGGCGAAGCCGAGGTAGCCGATGGCGTTCAGGAACATGGTGACGAGGAGCAGCGGCCGGCGGCCCCAGCGGTCGGAGAGCCGGCCCAGTACCGCGGTGGCGATGAACTGCATGCCGGCGTACGCGCCGATCAGCAGGCCATAGCCCACCCCGTGCGCGCCGAAGCGCACCGCGTAGTACGGCAGGATGGGGATGACGATGCCGAACCCGATCAGGTCGATCAGGACGGTGAGAAAAATGACGCCGAGGCGGGCCTTGGAGATGCTCACGGGGGGAGAATGTACCGCAATCGCTGAAGCGCTGAAACGCTGAAGCGCTCAAACGCGCTCAGCGCTTCAGCGGAGCTTCCGCGCGAGCCAGTCCGCGAGGGCGTCGAGGACTTCCGCCGGCACCGCGACATCGCGGAGCGTCGCGTATTCGTCAGGCGATCCGGTCCCGTTGACCGACACCACGAACAGGTGATTCAGCCGGTCGAACTTGCGCACCGTCACGTCGCGATTGCCGCCGGCCCGGAGCGCGGCCGCGAGGGTGTCGGCCTGGCCGTGGGACACCTGGCGGTCGAGCATCCCCTGGAGGATCAGCGTCGGCGCGCGCACCCGGCGCGCGGTGATCCGCGGATCGTAGGTGCGCGCGAAGCGCATGTAGCCGGGCGCATTCCCGCCGAAGGCATCGGCGTCGCGGATCGCCTGCGCGCGCGCCGCCGTCCGCTGCTCGGCCGTCAGCCCCTCCGACCGGTCCACCGCGTACACGAACTGGTCGCGCAACACCTCGCTCATCGGCTTGGCGGTGCCGGCCATGATCACCAGCGCCGCGAGCCGCGGGTCATGCGCGGCGATCATCGGCCCCACGATGCCGCCTTCGCTGTGGCCGATGATGGCGAGCTTCGCGCCGTTGATGTCGGGACGCGCGCGCAGCCAGGCGAGCTGTGCCTCGTCGGCGCCGGCGAAGTCGAGCATCGAGACGGCGGTGTCGAGGGTGCCGCCCGACGATCCGGCGCCGAAGTCGTCGCACCGCAGCGTCGCGATGCCGGCATCGGCCAGGCGCGCGGCGACCTGCCGATACAGGCGGTACTCGGGCGCCAGCGGCCAGAGATTCTCGTCCCGGTCCTGCTGGCCCGACCCGGTGAGGGTGATCGCCGCGGGGAACCGCGGGCCGCCGCTCCCCGGCTTCGTGAGGGTGCAGCCGAGGCTGAAGGTGTCACCGCGCAGGCCGCGGACCGGCACGCGCGCCTCTTCCGCGGTCCACGACGCGCCGGCGGGGGCGCGGTAATCGGGCGTCGGCGGATGCAGGCCGGCCATCGCGGGGAGGTCGGTGCCCGCGGGGTGCCGCTCGTAGTGCACGCGGCTCTGCGGAAAGTCCGCGCTGCGCACCCGCCCGTCGGGACCCAGGTGAAACACCGACACCTGGGGGCCGATCGACGCGTTCGCGGTATCCCCGTGGAAGGTGACGGCCATGGTGAGCACACTGTCGGCGTTAGGCAACCACACGCGGAAGGACTGATCGCGCCGGTGCGCCTGCTGGATGAGCCGCAGGTAGGGGGCGATGGTCTGGTCGGGCGCGAGCTCGACCGGCGCCCCGCCCTTCGCCCACTCGCGGGTGCCCAGCGTCAGGTGCACGCTGTCGCCCACCAGTGTCGCCGTGTAGGTGCGGACCAGAGTGTCGGCCGGCAGCGCATACACGCGCTCCTCGAGGCGCACGGCCCGGCCCGCGTCGTCACGCTCTACCGTGGACGCGATCCGGAGGTGCAGCAGCGGGATCGACACCGACGTCTCGAGCGTCCGCCCCGTCTCCTGGAAGGTCTCGCGCCCGATTTCCATCCCGGCCTGGTAGAGCCGCAGCACCCCGCCATCGGCCTCCTGCGCCCGCAACGGAGCGCTCACGAGCACGAGCAACGCGACGACCCACTTGGCGACTAGGCGACTAGGCGACTTCCTAGACGACCCCATCATCCTCTCCTTCGGACCTGCCCTTGAGCCGGCCGGCCTTCTGGGCCTCGCGCCGGAGCACGAATTCGATCTGGGCATTCAGCGAGCGCAACTCGTCGCCGGCCCAGCGCTGGAGCGCGTCGTAGAGCTCCGGCTCGATGCGCAGCAGGAACGCCCGGCGTTCGGCCATTACTGGTAGAGTGTCCCCGTGTTCACGACCGGCTGGATCGCGTGATCGGAGCAGAGTACCACGAGCAGATTGCTGACCATCGCGGCCTTCCGCTCCTCGTCGAGCTTCACGATCTGGCGCTTCGACAGGTGATCCAGCGCCTGCTCGACCATGCCGACGGCGCCTTCGACGATCAGCGCCCGCGCGGCGATGATCGCGCCCGCCTGCTGCCGGCGCAGCATCGCGCTGGCGATTTCCTGGGCATAGGCCAGGTGGCTGATCCGCGCCTCGAGCACCTTCACCCCCGCGCGCGCCAGCCGGTCCTGGATCTCGCTCTTCAGCTTCTCGGCGACGTCGCCGGTGTTGCCGCTGAGCGAGATCGCGCCCGCCGCGTCATGCGCGTCATAGGGATACTGGTTCGCAAGCCCGCGCAGCGCCGACTCGCTCTGCACGTGCACGTAGTTGTCGAAGTTGTCCACCTCGAAGAGCGCTTCGGCCGTATCCACGACCTGCCACACGACGACGGCGCCGATCTCGATCGGGTTGGAGCCGTGGTCGTTCACCTTGAGCTTGGCGGTCTCGAAATTCCGCACCCGGAGCGAGACCGTGCGCTTGGTGAAGAAGGGACTCGCCCACCAGAGGCCCGGCCGCTTCACCGTGCCGACGTAGTTGCCGAAAAACTGGAGCGCCTTGGCCTCGTTGGGATTCACGATGATGAAGCCCGGCAGCATGACGAACCAGGTCGCCCCCGCGATGCCCCACGCCGCCAGGCGCAGCGGCACCAGGTCGCGCACCGCCCCCGCAAACCCGAATCCGATGACGATGGCAGCTATGAAAAGAATGACGAGCATCAACAGGCCGGGCAGGGGCTTCTTCTCGATCTCGCGAATCATGGGGCAACCTTGGGTGGAGGACAGTTATAGCATGATGATATCATCAAGATATCACACCGTCAAGCCCCTTGGCTCCCCTGACTCCCCTGGCTCCCCTTTTTCTTGTTGATGTGCTTCCTGGCCTCAGCACTCGCCCGCTTGTCCTCCCACACCGTCCGATGCCGGACCTCGCTCACCAGCTTGTGGTAACTGTCCAGGCGCTGGGCGTCGAGGGTACCCGCCGCAATCGCCGCCTTCACGGCGCAGTCCGGCTCGGGCCCGTGGGTGCAGTCGCCAAAGCCGCACTGCGCCGCCAGCGCCTCGATATCGTCGAAGGTGGTGAGCAGTCCTTCGCCCGCGTCGGCCACCTGGAGCTCGCGCATCCCCGGCGTGTCGATGAGGATCCCGCCGCCAGGCAGCACGACCAGCTCGCGGCGCGTCGTGGTATGCCGGCCCTTGTCGTCGCCTTCGCGGATCTTCCCCGTCGCCTGCCGGTCGAACCCCAGCAGCGCGTTGATGAGCGTGCTCTTCCCCACTCCGGAGGAGCCGAGCAGCGCGCCGGTGCGATGCGGCTGGAGATGCGCGCGCAGGGTCTCGACGCCGTTGCCGGTGAGCGCGCTGGTGACGTGCACCGGCACGTCCCCGGCGACGGTCCGGACCTCGGCCAGCTGCGTCGCCTGGTCGGCCGCGCGATCGGCCTTGTTGAGGATGATGACGGGCTGCGCGCCGCTCTCCCACGCCAGCGTGAGATAGCGCTCGATGCGGCGCAGGCTCAGCTCGGCATTGAGGGAAGTCACGAGGAAGACGATGTCCACGTTGGCGGCGACGATCTGGATGCCGTGGTCCTTGCCGGCCGCCTTGCGGACGAACATGCTGCGGCGCGGGAGCAGCGCCTCGATCGTGCCCTTGCCGCCGTTGCCCTCGGGCGCGAACGCGACCCAGTCGCCCACGGCGGGCAGCGCCAGCTTGTCCTTCGCCTCGTGGCGCATCTTTCCCGAGAGACTTGCGTGGGCCTCGCCCGCCTCCGTCACCAGCTCGTAGGCGGCGCGATGCTCGACCGCGATGCGGGCGGGAATCACGTGGGGTCCGGCGTACGGCGCGAAGTCCGCCGCGAGCGCGGCGGTCCACCCCAGCTCGGTGAGCCGATCGGCCGGCCGGGGTCCGGTCATCGACCTCCGTTCCGGCCGTCGGAATTCGCGTCCGCGATACTGGTGCGGATCGTCTTCTGCGCCCGCGACTGGCGCACGTCGGTGACCACGATCTGGAAGAGCAGGATCAGCGCGCCCGCCCCCGCGCCCAGGAAGAAGATCATGGCGAGGCCCGGGTAGCCGAAGATCGTGTACGTCGTCGGGACCCTCATCAGCATCGCGGCGCCGACGATGAGCGCCGCCAGCAGCAGTCCGACGGTAATGCGGTTCGCGACCTTCTGCATGCCGACCATGAGCTGCGGCGCGTCGATGCCGGTGTCCATCTTGAAGCCCAGCTGGTTGTTGGCCGCGGCGTCGAGGATCTTGTTCACCCGCGCGGGCAGCCGGTTCACCAGGTCCTTCATTTCGAGCATGCTGCTGAAGACGTTGCCTGACGACAGCGTCTTGAGCATCCGCTGGTTCATGATCTTCGACGCATTGTCGCGGATCGAGCTCGAGGGGTCGAAATCGGGCGCCAGATCACGCCCAACGCCGTCGAGCTGGAGCAGCGTCTTGCCGAGCAGCGTGAGCTCGGGCGGCAGCCGGATTCCCGTCTCCGACGCGTGGCGCGCCATGTCGAGGAAGATCTTGCCCACCTGGAGCTGGCTGATCGCCACGCCTTGGGTGCGCCCGACCAGGTCGGCGACCTGGCGGCGGAACTCGCGCTCGTCGAATCCCACTTTTTTCTCGCCGATCTTCAGGGCGAAGTCGGCGGTCTCGTCGCTCCGGCCTTCGCTGATCGCGAGGACCATCTGCAGCAGCTGCTCCTGCATCCGCGGCGCGACGCGCGCTACCATCCCCAGGTCGAGCAGCGCGATCTGGCCCTCGTCGGTCAGGAAGACGTTGCCCGGGTGCGGGTCGGCGTGGAAGAAGCCGTCCACGAAAATCTGCTTGAGATAGGCGCGGAAGAGCTGGTCGGCGATCGCCGGCCCGTCGATCTCGATCAGCGCCATCGGGCTGAGGTCGGTGATCTTGCGGCCGGTGATGTAATCCATCGTCAGGACGCGCGCGGTGCTGTAGTCGTCCACCGGGCGCGGCACCACGATGCGGTCGAATTCGACCAGCGCATCCGCGAGCGTCGTGAGGTTGCGCGCTTCCTTGCGATAGTCCAGCTCGGTCAGCAGCGTCTTCCGGAATTCCGTCACGATGCCGCTGAACTCGTACTTCCGGCCGATCTCGGTGCGCTTGTCCATCAGCGCCGCGATCTCGGCCAGCGCCTCGAGATCCTCGACCATCTTCTCGCGGATGTCGGGCCGCTGCACCTTCACCACCACGGCACGGCCATCGCGCAGCGACGCCCGGTGGACCTGCCCCAGCGACGCCGCCGCCACCGGCTCCCGCTCGAAGGTCGCGAACGCCTTGTTGATCTTGACGCCGAGTTCTTCCTCGACGATCCGCTCGACCTCCTCATACGGGAAGGGCGCCACGTTGTCCTGGAGGCGCGCCAGTGCGTCCAGATAGGCGGGCGGCAGGAACTCGGCCCGCGTGGACAGCACCTGGCCGAGCTTCACATAGGTGGGGCCCAGCCGCTCGAGGTCGGCCGCGAGCTCCTCGGCCCTGGGCTGCGCCACGAGCGGGTGCTCACCGGCGGCGACGTCGTCGTCGATGCCCGACTCCTTGACCATGTCCGACCGCCCGTACTTCAGGAACAGCAGCGCCACATCCTTGTAGCGCTTGAGGTGGGCGGGCTTCAGCGAAACGCTCATCGTACTGCCTCCCGTCGGGTCCGGCTCGGTGCGGCCGGCGGCCGCCCGAGATCCGTAGCCCGTTGTACACCAGAGGCGTGGAGGGTTGTCAGAATGGCTTACCGAGCCGGGCCGGCGGGCGCCGCGGCGCCGCGCGGCAGCCGGTCGGGCATGTCGGCCACGACGTAGATCATGACGGCAAAGGCTGCCACGCACTGGGCCATTTCATGGGCGTCGAGCTTGTCGACGGTGTCGCCATCGCTGTGATGGAACCAGAAGTACTTGCTGGCATCCACGTTGGGGCTCATGGCCGGCACGCCGGCCTGGACGATCGGCCCGATATCGGCGCCCCCGCCCCCGCCGGTCACGCTGTCGGCCCCGACCGCGCGCACCAGCGACGCGATCTGGCGCACGATGGCGCGGGCGCTGTCGCTCCCCTGGAACCCGAAGCCGGTGGGGCGGAACACGCCGCCGTCGCTCTCGAACGCCAGGACGTGATTCGCCAGCTCGGCCTGGTGCGCATCGCGGTAGGCCAGGCCGCCGCGGGAGCCGTTCTCTTCGTTGGTCCAGCCCACCACGCGAATGGTGCGGCGCGGGCGCAAGCCCAGCCGCTTCAGCAGCCGGACCGCTTCCCAGCTCACCACCACGCCGCCGCCGTCGTCCATCGCGCCGTTGCCGACATCCCAGGAATCGATGTGGCCGCCGAGGACCACGACTTCATTGGGGCGCTCCCGGCCCACCAGCTCGCCCATCACGTTGCGCGAGGGCGCATCGGGCAGCATCTGCGCGCCCATCGTCAGGCGCACCACCACGCGCTCGCCGCGGTCGGCCATGCGGTGCAGCATCATGGCGTCCTCGACGCTCAGCGCGGCGGCGGGGATTGGCGCGGCGGTGGTGTCGTAGACGAGCGTGCCGGTGTGCGGCGAGCGGATGGAGTACGCCGCCACCGACCGGATCAGCACGGCCATGGCCCCGACGCGCGCCGCCGCCGACGCACCACCGGTGCGATACCGCACTGTCTGGCCGTACCCGGTATAGGGCACGTCGAAGAGCACGATCTTTCCCCGAGCCTGCGCCGCTTTCGCGGTGAGATCGTCGAACGAGGTGACGACGAGCACGTCGCCCTCGACCCCCGCGGCCGGCGTGCCGACGCTCATGCCGAGGCCGAGCATGGCCAGGCGCGCGCGCCGCGGCGACACCAGCTCGGCCGACTCGGCGCCGCGCACCCAGTGGGGGACCATCACCGGCTCGCCGCGAACGTTCTGGAGTCCATCGCGCCGCATCTGCTCGATGACCCAGTCAATGGTGCGCTCGAGGGCATCGGACCCGGAGATCCGGTTACCGAACCGGTCGGTCATTTCGGCGAGCCGGTTCCAGGCCGAGCTGTCGCGCAGGGCCGCGGCGATGATGCTGTCGGCGGCGGGGCGGTACCGGTCCGCGAGGGACTGGGCCGAGGCGGACCCGAGCGGAATGACGCACGCCACGGCCGCGAGAGCGAGACTCCGGAATCCTTGCATGGCAATCATTCTAACTCGACCTCGAGTTTCGCACAGGCGGCGCGCAGGGCGGCAACGGCGGTCGCCGCAGCCTCGGCCCGCGCATGGATGAACCCGAGATAGTGGCTGCCTTCGGGGAGAGGCTCCAGCACCTGGCCGGGATGCGCGGTGATCACCACGTCATCGATCCAGGGGACGCACCGGGCGTCGTCGACGCCGCCGACCCGGACCAGCCGGCCCGCGCGGGGGACGGGCATCATCATGACGGCCGCGGCGAGCGGCTCGCGGTCGGCGGCCGACGGGTCGGTCGCCATGCCCATCGCCTGGCGCAGCAGCAGCTCCTCCAGCGACACCTCGCCGCGCGCGCCGAAGCGCAGCACCGCGCTGCAGCGGCCGCCGATCGGGCGCGCGGCGATCTCGATGATCCACGGGCCGGCGGCATTGAGGCGCACCTCCGCGTGCACCGGCCCGCGCGCCAGGCCCAGCGCCTGGGCCGCGCGCTCCACCGCGGCGGCGATGTCGCGCTGCGTCTCGTCAGGCAGCCGGCTCGGCGTCGCGTAGATGGTTTCCTCGAAGAACGGACCGTCGAGGGGGTCGGGCTTGTCGAAGAGCGCGAGGACGCGCAGCTGGCCGCCCGTCAACAGGCCCTCGAGCGCGAACTCGTCGCCCGGCACGAAGCGCTCCACCAGGAAGGCATCGCGCCCGGCCGCGGGCACGTCGGGCCGGCCGACGATCGCGCGCAGCCGGCCGGCCGCCCTCAGGAATCCGGCGGGGTCGTCCGCGCGCATCACGCCGCGGCTCATCGACAGGTGCGTCGGCTTGAGCACGCACGGGTAGGGCGCCACACCCGCGCGGCGAGGCAGATCGTCGTCGAAGCGGTGCAGCGCGAAGGGCGGCACCGGCAGCCCCTGCCGGGTGAGGAGGACGCGCTGGCGGTGCTTGTCGCGCGCCGCCTCGCAGGCCGCCACGCTGTTGTGCGGCAGTCCGAGTGCGTGGGCGGCGTGGGCGGCCGCGACGGCGGTGGTATCGTCGACGCCGAAGACCGCCGTAAGCGGATGGTCGGCGGCAAACCGCCGCGCCTGCTCGGTCACGTTCGCGGGGTCGCCGCAGTCCATGTAGAGATGGTTCGCGGGCAGCGCGCCCTCGAAGGTGCTGCGATGGTCGGAGGCGACGGTGAGGGCGATGTCGAGGCGGCGCGCGGCCTCGACGAAGGCCGCGGCCCGGTAGCTGCTCGAGGGCAGGATCAGCAGGAGCCGCGACGACGTCACGGCCGGGCCGGGGTTATTTCTTGGCCGACGCGAAGTAGGGATTGGCGCCGGTCGAATGATCGGTCACGTCCACCACGCCGCGAATCTCGGGAGCGACCTGCTTGAGCGTCGCCTCGATGCCCTGGCGCAACGTGACGTCCGCCATGCCGCACCCCTGGCAGCCGCCCATGAGGCGCAGCATCACGACGCTGTCCTGCACGTCGATCAGGTCCACCCGCCCGCCGTGGCCGGCGACCATGGGATTGATGCGCGTATCGAAGATGGTGGCGACCTTGGAGAAGAGCGCATCGTCGTCGCCGGGGTGGGCGCCGGACGCGCGCGGCGCCACGGCGGGTGCGCCCGTCCCGAGCGAGGCGCGAATCGCTTCACCGACCGCCTTGCCGGCCAACTGCCAGGGCGCGGTATCATCCTTGGTCACCGTGACGTCGTTGCCCGACACCAGCACTTCGGTCACGTTGGGCACGCGGAAGAGCGCTTCGGCGAGCGGCGACCCCGCCGCTTCGGCGGCGGAGGCAAAACGGCGCGCACCCCCCGGCAGCACCGATTCGCTGAGCGTGAACTTGCAGCGGTGGTTGTCCGCGGGTGCGGCGGTAATCGAGATCGGCGCCATGGCGAAAGATACAGCGGCCGCGCCGCCTTGCGCGATTCGCCCCGGAAACGCCAATTGGTCGGGCGGGCACCATCCTCATCACGCGGAGTCCAGCATGCGCCGTCGCGTTGTGCTCATCCTGCTGCTGGCTGCGGGCACCGCCCTGCCCCTGCGCGCCCAGCAGCGCGCCCCGCGCCGTCCCCGGCTCGAGGCCTCCGCCGACACCAATGACGCGGCCGTCTATTTCCAGGTCGGACTCGACCGCCTGGAACGGGACCCGACGACGGCGGCGGACGCCTTCTACTGGGCCGCGCGGCTCGACCCGATGTCGCCGCAGGCGCTGTACGCGCGCGGCGTCGCGCTGCTGCTGCGTGACCCGCAACGGCTGGTGAAGTATCAGCAGCGGGATTCGCGCATCCTGGGCCTCCCGGCGGTGCGCGGGATCGACTCGCTGCGCTTCCTGGCGGAGATGCAGGACCCATTCCTGCACCGCGGCCTGGAAGAGCTGCAGCTGTTCATGTATGCGAAGAACGCGTCGCGCAGCGAGGAGTGGTTCGGCTCGTCGTCGAATACCGGAGCGGGGACGCTGACCGGCGGCACCCGTGCCGGCGGCAGCACCTCGTCGGGCATCGCGGCCTCCACCGAGCGCTTTCTCGAGGAGAACGACCAGCTCGCGCGGGGGCAGCTCTATTACAGCCAGGGCGAGCTGCGCAGCGCGCTCCAGTACCTGGCGATCGCGATGCGGAATCACGAGCTGGACTGGGTCTATGCCGAGCGGGCGCGCATCTTCGTCGAGATGCGGCAGACCGACAGCGCGGCCAGCAGCATGTGGAATGCGCTGCGGCTGCGGCAGGGGCCTAACGATGACTGGAGCCGCCACATGTACGAGACGACCGCGGCGTGGCAGTTCGCCCACGGGCGGGTGCTCGAGGACCGCCGCGATACCGCCGCCGCACGCGCCGCCTACGAGCGCGCCTGGGCCGCCGACCCGAACTACTATCCCGCGCTGCTGCGGCTGGGGACGCTGGCGCTCCAGCAGGGCGACACGGCGGGGGCAGTGGGCGTGCTGCGGCGCGTGGTGGACCGGCCCGACGTGCAGTTCTTCGCCTGCGCCGTCGCGGCGACGGTGTTCAACCGGATCGGCCGGCGCGACGCGGCACTCGCCGCGCTACGCAAAGCCACGACGATCGAGCCGCTGGCCTCGGCGGGATGGCTGATGCTCGCGCGCACCTACCAGAGCGCCCATGACACCACGAATGCTGTCGCTGCGTTCGAGCGGTTTGTTGCGCTCGCGGCCCGGGCGGACGCGGCGCTGCCCACCGCGGCCACGACATTGTCGACGTTGCGGCGCTAGATCCGTTCCCGCCATTCCGGGCCCAGCCGGACCATCAGGACGCCGAACAACTCGATGGCATCCCGCAGGTTCTGGAGCCGCAGGTTCTCGTTGCTGGAGTGCTGATTGTTGTCATGATTGACGACCGGCAGCGTCACGAGCGGCACGTGCACGACCGCCTCGATTTCATGGAGCGGAAGGCTCCCGCCGACTGACGGCACCTGGATCAGCGGATCGTCGAGCGCCGGCTGGAGCGCATTGACGACGGCGCGCGCAATCGGCGCGTCGAGCGGCGTGCGCGCCGCGGCGTAGCCGCTGCCCCACGACAGCCGGGCGATCCGCGGATAGCGCCGCCGCGTCGCCGAATCGGGCTCGGTGCCGACCACGTCATAGCCCTGGCTGCGCAGGTGTAATTCGACCAGCGTCCGCAGGCGTTCCGGCGTCTGGTCGGGCACGAGACGAAAATCGAATGACGCGCTCGCCGTCGCCGGGATCGCATTGGCCGCACCGGCGCCGACGTGTCCCGACTCGAGACCCTGGACGTTGAGCGCCGGCAACAGGATCCGTCCGGCAATCGGCGCGTTGCCGGCCTCCGTCGCGGCCAGCCCGAGCTCTTCGCGCAGCTGCGAATCGGCCGGGGGAATGGCGCGCACCGCGGCCGCTTCGGCGGCCGTGACCGGACGGACGTCGTCCATGAACCCGGCGATAAGCACGCGGCCATCGTCATCGCGCATCGACGCGATGAGCCGGGCCAGCAGCAGCGCCGGATTGGGCGCCCAGTTGCCGTAGTGGCCGCTGTGCAGGGCGCGCGTCGGACCGTACACCGTGATCTGGAACCCCACCACGCCGCGGGCGCCGAACACCACCTGCGGTTTCCGGCTCTGATGCACCGGTCCGTCGCAGAGGATCCATGCGTCGGCGCGCAGCCGGTCGGCGTGGCGCTGGATCATCGCCGACAGATGCGGCGAGCCCGCCTCCTCCTCGCCCTCGAAGAAGAATTTCAGGTTCACCGACGGCCCGCGGCCCGACGCGCGCAGGGCGTCCAGCGCGGCTAGGATCGCGATGATGGGCCCCTTGTCGTCGCTCGCCGAGCGGGCGTAGATGCGCGTCTCGGGGCCGAGCGGCGCTCCCGCCGGCACGGGAAGGGCGATGTCGCGCCCGCCCGCCTCCAGCGGCCCGTCGCGCAGCACCGTGCGCCAGGGCGCGCTGCGCCACTGCGCCGGGTCCACCGGCTGGCCGTCGTAATGCGCGTACAGCACGATCGTCCGCGTGGCGCCGGGAACCCGCAGCTCGCCGAACACCGCCGGGGGCGAGCCCTCGCTTTCGAGCAGCTGCGCGGCCACCCCGCGGCGCGTGAGCATGCGCAGCAGGGCGTCGGCGTTGCGCCGGATGCCCTCCGGATCGGAGGCGAGATTCGGCAGGTCGAGGAAGGTCACCAGCTCGGCGAGAACCTCCGGCTCGTGCGCCTGCCGCCACGATCGAATCCCGTCGCGCACGGCGCGGGCGCCGGTTTCCTGCTGCCCGGCGGCCGCCGAGACAACCACCAGCGAGATTGCGGAGATCCACCACGTCTTCATGATCGTCCTTTGCGTGAATGCCGCCGGCGTCCGAGCCGGAGGCCGGGCAGTTGCGGCGAAACCAACGTTCGGGCACTATCTCTCGCCATGCGACCCTACCCGATGCTCGTGCTCGCCCTCGCGGCAGCGCCCGCGCTCGCCCAGAACGCTCCCCCGCGGCCCGCCGTCGGGACCGACATCGCGGCCGCCACGGCACGCATGGAGAAGCGCGACGGATTCCTGCCGCTCTACCTCGATGCCGAGCAGGGGAAGATATACCTCGAGCTGCCGCGCGATTCGACCGGCATGCTCGCCTTCTTCTCGCTATCCACCGGCCTCGGCTCCAACCCCATCGGCCTCGACCGCGGCGCCGGCGGCAACGACCAGGTCGCGCGCTTCGACCGCTCGGGCCCGCGCGTCCTCGTCGTCTTCGAGAACTGGAGCTATCGCAGCTCGCTCGGCGGCGACCACGCCCGCACGGTGGCGGAATCGTTCCCGCCCAGCACCGTGGCATCGCTCCCGCTGGTCGCGGCCGAGGGCACGCGCCTCCTGGTGGACGCCACCGATTTCTTCCTGCGCGACTGGATGGACGTTACCGGCACGCTCCTGGGCGGCCAGCAGGGGAGTTACTCGCTCGCCCGCGACCGTTCTTCGGTCTACCGGCCCGGCACGCGCGGTTTTCCCGGCAACACCGAGGTCGATGTCTCGCTCACCTTCGCCAGCTCCGGGCGCGCGGGCGGGATCGTCGGCAGCATCGTCCCCGACGGCAGCGCCTTCACGCTGCGCGAGCACGTCTCGCTGCTCCAGCTGCCCGACAGCGGCTACCGGCCGCGCGCCGCGGATCCGCGCGTCGGCTTCTTCGGCCCGGCGTACAAGGACTACGGCCAGCCGGTCCAGGGCGCGCTCGAGCAGCACCTGATCGCGCGCCACCGCCTCGAGCGCACCGACCCGCGCGACCCGCGCTCGCCGATCCGGGACCCCATCGTCTACTACATCGACCGGGGGATTCCCGAGCCGCTGCGCACCGCCTCGCTCGAAGGCGCGCGCTTCTGGGAGCAGGCCTTCGCGCAGGCCGGCATGCCGGGCGGCTTCCGCTCCGAGCTCCTCCCCGAGGGCGCCGACCCGATGGACGCGCGGTACAACGTGGTCCAGTGGGAGAATCGCAACGAGCGCGGCTGGTCCGTCGGTGGCTCGTTAGGCGACCCGCGCACCGGCGAGATCGTGAAGGGCCAGGCGCGCATGGACAGCCACCGCGCGCGCACCGACTACAACATCTACGCCGCGCTGATGGGCGCCGGCCCCGCCGCCGCCGACACCGCCTTCGTGCTCGCGCGGGTGCGCCAGGTGACGGCCCACGAGATCGGCCACACCCTCGGCCTCGCCCACAACTACATCGCCTCGACCTACGAGCGCGGCTCGGTCATGGATTACCCGCCGCCGCGCGCGCGGCTGAACGCCGCCGGCGAGATCGACCTGGGCGACGCCTACGCCACCGGGCCGGGCGCCTACGACGTCTGGGCCATTCACTGGGGCTACGGGATCTTCCCGCCCGGGGGCGAGGCCGATTCGCTGCGCGCCATCATCCAGGACGGCCTGCGCCGCGGCTTTCTCTTCCTGAGCGACAACGACGCGCGGCCCGACTTCTCCTCCGACCCGCGGGTGAACCTCTGGGACGACGCGGCGACGCCGGCC
The DNA here is from genome assembly GCA_043735145.1 of Gemmatimonadota bacterium. Lineage (GTDB taxonomy): Bacteria > Gemmatimonadota > Gemmatimonadetes > Gemmatimonadales > JACORV01 > DASXPG01. The sequence goes on from JAYTEN010000211.1 coordinate 21,866, forward strand.
GAATTCCTGCGCCACCAGATGGACGTGCGGCGGGTCGCGCTGCGCCGCTTCGGCCTGCGCAACATCCGGCCCGGCGAGCCCGTCGGCCTGCTCCAGGAGCGCTTCGCCTTCGCCTACTTCTGGCACCGCGCCGCGCTGTCGTCGCTGTCGCGCGCCCTCGGCGGCATGGAATACGCGAACGCCGTCTCGGGCGACGGACAGACCGCGACGCACTGGGTCCCCGCCGCCGCGCAGCGCGCCGCGCTGCACCAGATCCTGGACGCCCTCGAGCCCGCCGAGCTCGCGATTCCCGACACCGTGCTCGCGCTGCTCGGGCCGCGCCCCTTCGGCTACGGCGGCGGCGACCAGCTGTTCGCTTCGCGCACGCGGCCGGCCTTCGACGAATTCGGCGCCGCCTTCACGCTCGCCGACCTGGCGCTGGGGTGGGTGCTGCAACGCGACCGCGCCGGCCGGCTGGTCGCGCAGGCCGCGCACGATCGGAGCGCCCTGTCCCTCGGCGAGACGATCGACTCCGTGGCGGCGCGCGCCTTCCGCGCCGGCACGACGGGCGAGCGGGACGCCGCACTGCGCCGGACGGTGGCGCGCGCACTGACCGATCGCCTCATCGCGCTCGCCGCCGACCGCGACGCCGCCCCCGAGGCCCGCGCCATGGCCGAGCTGAAGCTGGCCCAGCTGCGCGGCCGCGCGACGCTGCTGGGACGGGCGGGGGCCGACGCCGCGCGCGCCACCTGGCTCGCGATCGGCCACGACATCCAGCGGTGGCTCGAGCGGCAGGAAGCGCCGCAGCCCTCGCTGCCGCTGCGGACGCCGCAGTGGGACCCATTCGGGAACTAGGCTGAAGGCTGAAGGCTGAAGGCTGAAGGGCTTCAGCGGTTCTTCGCAAACCGGGCGAGCGAAAACGGCGCCAGGTCGAATCGCGCCGCATTCCCCTCGACGAGGTCCGCGACGATTTCGCCGATGGCGGGCGCGAACTTGAATCCGATGCCGGAGCAGGCGCTCGCGAGGATCACCGGCGGAAACCGCGGGTGCCGGTCGACGAGAAAATCGTTGTCCGCCAGGTTGGTGTAGAGACAGACCGCCGAGCGGAGATGAGCACCCGCGGCGCCGGGCACAAAGCGTCGCAGCATCGCCAGCGTCTGCTCGATTTCTTCGTCCGAGACCTCGCGCCGCACCGATTCCGCCGTCGTCGGTGCGCCCCGGTGATGGATGGCGCACTTCACCGCGCCGTCGAGCATCGGGAAGCCGTAGAAGATGACGCCGTCCCCGCCCTCCCACAGGTAGATCGGCATCCGTTCGGGCGAGAGGTCGGCCGCGTGGCCCGCGGGCGCGAACCAGTGCTGGACCACGCGCTCGACCCAGGCATCGGCGCCCGCATCGCCCAGCAGCGACAGCATCCACGGCCCGGTCGCGAACACGAGGCGCCCCGCCTCGTAGCGTCCGGCAGTGGTGCGCACCCAGGCGCCGCCGTCCGACGCGCCCCACTCGAGGATGCCTTCACCGGGGTGCAACTGAGCGCCGCTCGACGCCGCGGCCGCAAGCATCGCGCTGACGCACGCCTCGGGGCGCAGCACGCCGGCCCGGTGCTCGAACAGGCCCACCATGCCGTCCTCGGGCCCGAAAACGGGCCAGCGCGAGCGGATCTCGCCCGCGGTGAGCTCGTCGCAGGGGACGCCATGTTCCCGCGCGCTGCGCCGCGACCCCGTCACGACCGAGGCCTGCGGCACGCCCGCGTACAATGCCCCGGTTGGAATGAAGAGGCTGCGCGCATCGCCCGCGGCGCCTAACGTATCCCAGAGTTCGTAGGCGCGCCGTACCAGCGGCACGTAGCGCGGATGCTCGAACGCCGTTTCCCGGATCACGCGCGAGCCGCCGTGTGACGACCCCACGTTATGCGGCGGGCGCAGCGTATCGAACGCGATGACATGCAGGCCGCGCCCCGTGAGCTGCCACGCGCAGGCGCTGCCCATCACGCCAAGCCCGACGACGATGACGTCGGCCGATCGTGGCGCGTTCAGGTCACGACCGCGATACACTCGATCTCGACCCGCCCGTTGAAGACCAGCCCCAAGACCGCCACCGTGGACCGCGCCGGCAGGCCGGCGGGAAAGAAGGTGACATAGACCTCGTTCATGGCCGCCCACTCGGCGATGTCCGCCATGAAGACGGTGCATTTCACCGCGCGGGCCAGCGAGGTGCCGGCCGCCTGGAAGATGCGATCGAGGTTCTCCATGGCCTGCCGGGTCTCGGCGCGCACGCCACCGGGCACGAGGGCGTTGGTGCCCGGCGGCACGCCCAGCTGGCCGGACGCGAACACCAGGTTGCCACTGCGAATGGCCGGGGTGAAGGGTCGCGCGACGCCGGGGTCCGGCGTGCGGATGACCTCACGGTCCTGCGCGGCCAGCGCGGCGGGACACCACAGGGTCACGAGAAGGATTAAAGTCGGGCGCATCGGCAGCCTCGCTTGCGGGAAGGAGAGACGCCTAGAATACTCAGGCGCCCCCGCGCGCGAAACCAGGAGCCGATGAACGACATCGTCGTCGCGGTGAAGGAACATCAAGCCGGGCTGAACGGCCTCAGAATCCGAGCAGCCGGCCCAGGGCGAGGATGGACACCGGAAGCGCAAGCAGGTACTGGACCGCCTGGATGCGCTGGGTGGAATTCGTGTTCTGGCGCACCGGGAGATCGCCGACCCGAAAACGGTCGCCGGCCTGGATGCCGAGCGCGTCGATCGTGGTGCCCTGGGTGATCAGGTCCTGGAGCAACTGGCCATCGTAGAGAATTTCGTTGCCCCGCTCGATGCTGATTTTCTGGAGGTCCGCCTGCCCCGAGGGCCCTCCGCCCGCGATGTTGAGCACCGCGTCCACCGGGATGTCCACCGGCACGGTATAAAAGCCCTGCTTATTCACGGCCCCGAGAATGGTGACCTTGATCAGCGAGCGGGCGCGCACCTTGGGATCGCGCAGAAACCGGGACAGCCGCGTGGTGAGGTAGTCGGTCAGCTCGTAGCGCAGCACCCCCTGGAGCGGGATCGCGCCCACCGTCGGAAGGAGGATTTCCCGCCCCGACAGGACCGTGAAGGTGTCGGTGAGCGCCGTTTCCGCCTCAACGGTCAGCAGCACCCGGTCCCCGACGTGAAAGTCGCCGTCGGCGAGCCGCTGCCGGACCAGGTCCGCCTTGTGGCGGGCGTCGGCGCGCACCGCGTTGCTGTACGGACCGTTCTGGGCCGCGGCGTCATACTTGACCAGCAGGCTTTCCAGCACGGACCGGGGCACCAGCACCTGGGTGAGCTCGGTGCCGGGAATCTGCTGGGCGGCGCCGGCGCCTGCCGTGAGGGCCGCCAGCGCGAAGGCAAGAAGAGGACGCAGAAGCTTCATGACGGGAACATTATGAGATGCGCCGTCGCGACGCCACTTCGGGGCGCGCTGGCGGCTGAGGTGGGGGGCCGGCGCAGGGGTTTCACGACCTGGGAGACGTGCGTACCCGCTGCGTCGACCGCACCCACCTCGAGCCATGACCGATGGCGAGCGCCGGGATCGCTCAGGCGCGCCGGTGAAACAGCCGGCGGTGCCCGACCAGTCCGAATCGCGCGAGCTGCGCGATCGTTTCCGCCACGCGCCCGCCCACCGATGCGCCTAACGTCTTGCCACAGGCGTCGCAGTCCAGGCTCGGGTCTTCGCAGGGCGGGCGGCCCTTCGGGTACCCGGTATCCGTCACGCGCATGCGACCGATCGATGCGCACATTTCACACAACATGGGGACTGCCTCCGACTGCGGTGCCGGCATCGTGCCGGACGAGCGATGACAGTTCAAGTTCGGGGCCACGCTCGTGGGGCGAGTATCGGCGCAACAGCCACAGCGCGCACGAGGACAACGATTTAGGCGCTCGCCGGGGGCGTCATTCCGGCCGGCAAATCGTCCGGAATCCGTTGCGCCGCCGCGGCATGGAGCGGGTGCGAACCCACCATTATTGTCGCATGTTTGTCACACGGCTCGCCGGCGAAGAAAGGCTAACCCATTGCTATTGCTGGATTTGATGCCGTCAGTTACGTTCGCACGCGTTCTGCGGTAGATAGCAGCGCCAAGGATCCGTCGGCGGGCGCCTGAGAAGCCCTGCCGGGGAGTCACGGCTTTGTCCTTGCAGATGTCCTCACTGGAGCGAAACCGCATGCCGGATCAGGCACGCAGCCATCCACCGTTGGTCGTCATCGCGAACAGCCAGGAATGGCACACGCGATCGCTCGAGAGCATTCTCGGACCTCACGGGTACGCGGTGCTCCGGGCCTACACCGGCCGACAGGCGATCGAGCGGGTGTTGAGTGCCCAGCCGGATGTCATCGTGATCGATACCGATCTGCCCGACATCGACGGGCTCGAGGTGTGCCGCCAGCTGCGCGCCGACAGCCGCATCAGCAACAGCACGCCGATCCTCATCACCAGTCCCGGCCACCCGAGCCGCCAGAAGCGCCTTGCCGCGCTGCGCGCCGGCGCATGGGACTTCCTGGGCTCGACGCTCGACGGCGAAGAGCTGCCGCTGCGCCTGGACGCCTACGTCCGCGCCAAGTTCGACGCCGACCGCGCGCGCGAAGAGAGCCTCCTCGACCAGATCACCGGCCTGTACAACATTCGCGGCCTGGCGCGACGTGCCCGCGAGCTTGGCTCCCAGGCGTTCCGCCATCACGAGCCCTTCGCCTGCGTCGTCTTCGCGCCGCTGGTGGACGGCATCGATGGCCATAACGAAGCGGCGCTGACCGCCGCCGTCGACCGCCTCGCCAAGGCGCTGCGCGAGACCGGCCGCGTCTCCGACGCCATTGGCCGCCTCGGCCCGACTGAATTCGCGGTCGTCGCCCAGGGAACCGACCGCGACGGAGCGGTGCGGCTCGCCGAGCGGCTGCAGCGCGCCATCGAAGCGGCGCAGGCCGACGGCGTCGCCTTCAAGATGTGCGCGGGCTACGACGCCGTGGACAACTACCACGACGCGCCGATCGAGCCCTCGGACATGCTGGTGCGCGCGACCATGGCGATGCGCCTCTCGCGCTCCGACAACAACGGGCACTGGATCCGGCCGTTCGAAACCAAGCCGCTGGAGACGCACGTAAACTGACATTGCAAGTCGCCTAGTCGCCTAGTCGCCTAGAACAAGTCGCCAAGTCGCCAGTCCCTGGCCACGCACCAAAGTGCATGGTCAGGGAGCTTGGCGACTTGGCGACTTGGCGACTTGGCGACTTGTTCTAGGCTACTAGGCGACTAGGCTTTCCCAATCGGTAGCGACTTCGTCGCGCCGACCTCGGACTCGACCTCGTCGTCCGACGAGTACCCCGGCAGGTAGCTGTAGTACTTGTAGATGCCTTCGGCCTTCACGTCGTTGAGCACCGCGCCAAGGATGCGGATCGGCAGGCGGTCGAGGTCGCTGAGCTTGGCCTGCGCCAGCTCGCGGTCGGTCACGCCGGTGCGCAGCACCAGCAGCAGGCTGCCGGTCAGCGACCCCAGGACCAGCGGGTCGACGCCGGCGCCGAGCGGGGCGCTATCGATGATGATCACGTTGTAGCTCGAGCGCAGTCCGATCAGCAGCTGGCTCATCGCGGGTGAGGCGAGGAGCTCAGGGCCGCCCATCTTCCGGGTGCCGCAGCCGATGAAATCGACCGACGGCATCCGCGTCGCCTGCACGACCTGCTCCTTCGTCGCCTGGCCGCTGAGATAGTCCAGCAGGCCCGGCTTGCGATTCACGTTCAGCACGCGGTGCAGCGTGCCGCGACGGATGTCGCCGTCGATCAGCAGCGTCTTGTGGCCGGCATCGGCGAAGGCGAGCGACAGGTTGGAGGCGAGGAACGACTTGCCGTCGCCGCTGCCCGGGCTGGTGATCGTCATGATCAGCGGCCCCGCGGCGCCGTACGCGTTCACGAGGTTGAGGCGGATGGTGCGCAGCGCTTCGACGACCTGCTGGGCCTCGTCGCCGCGCATGCCAGCGGCGTTGCTCTTCACGCGCGGCAGGGCGCCCAGGATCGAGAGTCCCATCCCCTGGGTGACCTGCTCGGGGTAGCGGATGCGGCGGTCCATCCGGTCGAGCAGCAGGGCCAGCGCGATCGCGAGGCCGATGCCGCCCGCGAAGCCGCCCGCGATGAGGATCATCGCGATGTTCTTGATCGGACGGTCGGGCGTGACGGCGGCGTCAAGAACGCGCACGTCGGGGATCGCCGAGGCGTCGGCGAGCCGCGCCTCGCTATAGCGCGCCTGGAGGCTGGTGTAGAGCGACGACGCGATCGCCACCTCGCGGTTGAGGCGCGACTCCTCGATGGAGCGCGTGGGGATCTGGCGCAGGTCGCGCGTCGCCCCGTTCACCCGATCGTTGAGAAGTCCCTCGCGGGAGCGAAGCTCGTCGAGCAGCCGCCGCAGCATGGTGGGCAGCGTCTGCCGCTGGACCGTCTGGATGTCCGCGGCGAGACGCACGAGCGTGGGATTGTCGTCGGTGTACCGCGTGCGCAGGGCGCGCAGCTGCGCCTGCTTGAGCGACAGGTCGGCCACCGCGGTCTTGATGTCGGCGTTGGCCGTCACCGACGGGATCGCCTCGAGGGTAACGGCGCTGATGCCGGAATCGGGCGGCAGCGCCAGCACGCTCTCGATGCGCTGGCGGTCGCGGCGCATGTCGTCCTGCTGCGTCTTCATGAGGAAGTAGTTCTGCATCGCCGCGGACTGGGTGCTCGCGAGGCCCGCCGCGATCGGCGGCGCCTCGTCGCCCGGCTCGGTGATGGTCGTGACCTTGAAGTTCTCCAGCGCCGTCTCGGCCCGGTCCAGCTCCTGCTTGGCCGACTGCAGCTGCAGGTCAAGAATGCGCGTCTGCTCGTGGAGTTTCATGCTCTTGAGCTCGGCCGCCACGCGCACGAACTGGTCGGTGAGGGAATTCAGCGTCGCCGCCGTCAGCGCCGGATTCGATCCGTCGAGCGTGAGGCTCATGAAATTGCCCCCGACCTGCGGCACCTTGAGCTGCAGCCGGGAGTTCACGTCCAGCGCGGCCTGGCGGGGTGATACCACCGTGAACGCGATGGTGCGCCCTCGCCGCAGCGCCACCGCCGGCGGATGCCAGGCAAAGCCGATATCGTTGCCGATCGAGTCGCCAACGGTGCCGTTCTGGACCAGCTGGCCGTCTTCCATCTGCAGCCGGAAGGTGCGACCGTCGTTCGCGACGATGACCTCGTACGATCCGCTCTGGAAGTGCTCCTTGACGTTGAAGGTGCGAAGCGCAATCCGGTCTTCGTCGTTCTTCGGCGTATAGAAAAGCTTCTGCTCCTTCACGACCGAATCGAGCACCGCATAGGACCGCAACAGGTCGCCCCAGTTGAACGACGTTGTCAGCGACCCTTCGGTGATCGGCCCGGTTCGCGCACCGCCCAGCTCGATCCAGATCGTGGATTGCGCTTCGTAGACCGGGCCCTTGACCTTCGTCGCCAGGATGCCGAGCGCGCCGCCCGCGACCGTGCACATGAGAATGAGCCACTTGTATCGCAGGAGCGCCGCGATGATGCGGCGAACATCCATCCCCGCCGCGGGAGCTTCCGGCGGCTCGAAGCCGTCGAGCGCCATCGCGCCGGGCTGCATACCCGCGAGCGCGCCAGCGCCACCGCTGGCCATGAGCGGAGCGTGCTCTTCTCCTGAATTGCGTTCGACCGGCAGATTGCTCGACATGTGCCCTCAC
>JAYTEN010000212.1:0-2207 GCA_043735145.1 Gemmatimonadota bacterium
ACGCGTTCTTCGGTCACGGGCGCATTATGGGGTGGCCCCGGAAGGGGCGCAAGCGCATGATTTCTATTGACTTTTGAAATGGGAGCACCTACTGTGGCACGGGAGATTTCCGTTCGTGCCACGTCGGAGGATTAGATGCCACTTGAAGCTTTGGGCCTGATCGAAACGAAGGGCCTGGTCGGGGCGATCGAGGCCGCCGATGCCATGGTCAAGGCCGCCAACGTCAAGCTCGTCGGCAAGGAAAAGGTCGGCGGGGGATACGTGACGGTGATGGTGCGGGGCGACGTCGGGGCCGTGAAGGCCGCGACCGATGCCGGCGCCGCTGCCTGCGAGCGGGTGGGCGAGCTCGTCTCGGTACACGTGATTCCGCGGCCGCACGCAGACCTCGAGATCATTCTCCCCAAGGGCGCGTAACCGGTGCCGATCTGGACCGATCAGGCATTGGGCCTGATCGAGACCAGGGGACTGGTCGGCGCCCTCGAAGCCGCCGACGCCGCCATCAAGGCCGCGCCGGTCCAGCTGCTCGGCAAGGAACAGACCGATCCGGCGCTGATCACGATCCTCCTGGGCGGCGACGTCGCCTCGGTCAAGGCCGCCGTCGATGCTGGCGCCGCGGCCGCCGAGCGGGTCGGCCAGCTGGTGTCGGTCCACGTCATCCCGCGCCCCTGGCCGGGGCTCGAGGTGATGAGCGACGATGAAGAGACCAACGGCGGTGCGCCTCCCGGCACGCCGCTCGCCGAGATGAAGGTCGTGGACCTGCGGCACATGGCCCGCCAGATGGAAGACTTTCCCCTCAAGGGCCGCGAGCTCTCCATCGCCACGCGCGACGAGCTGCTCGCCCACTTCAAGGCCCTGGGCTACTCGACCTAACCGTCGATGGACAAGGATCTCGCCTCGGTCCAGGAAGCCCGGGACCTGCTGGCCCGGGCGAGCGAGGCCCAGAAGGCCTTCAGCCGCGCCACCCAGGAAGACGTGGATCGCGTCGTCACCGCCATGGCGAAGGCCGCGTCGGCCGCCGCCGAGCGCTTGGCGCGGCTCGCCGTGGACGAGACCGGCATGGGACGCTACGAAGACAAGATCCTCAAGAACAAGTTCGGCTCCGACCTCGTCCTCGAGTACATCCTCCCGCTCAAGACCGTCGGCATCATCCGCGAAATCCCCGACCGCAAGGTCAAGGAGCTCGCGGTGCCGATGGGCGTCGTCGCCGCGCTGGTGCCGACGACGAACCCGACGTCCACGGCGATGTACAAGGCGCTCATCGCCGTGAAGGGGCGCAACGCGATCGTCATGAGCCCGCATCCGCGGGCGGTGCGGTGCACCGTAGAAACGGCGCGCGTCATGCACGACGCCGCGGTGCAGGCGGGCGCGCCCCCCGACCTCATCCTCGCGATGACGCAGCCGACGCTCGAGGGCACCAACGAGCTGATGCGCAACAAGCAGACGGCGATCATCCTGGCGACCGGCGGCTACCCGATGGTGCGCGCCGCGTACAGCTCGGGAAAGCCGGCGTACGGCGTGGGCCCGGGCAACGTGCCCGCGATCATCGAGCGGACGGCCGACGTCGTGAAGGCGGTGCGCGACATCATCAACGGCAAGTGCTTCGACGAGGGCGTCCTCTGCTCGGCCGAGAACTCGCTGATCTGCGACGCGCCGCTCGACGCGCAGGTCCGGGCCGAGCTGCCGAAGAACGGCGCGCACATCGTGCGCGGCGACGACCGCGCGAAGCTCCAGCGTGTCATGCAGGACCCCAGGACGGGCGCGGTGTCCGGCGATATCGTCGGGCTCTCGGCCGAGGTGATCGCGCAGCGGGCGGGCATCAGCGTCCCCGCGGGCACCCGGGTGCTGGTCGCGGAATGCAGCGAGGTGGGGCCGAAGGAGTTCTTCTCGCGCGAGAAGCTGTCGCCGGTGCTCGCGTACTTTGTCGAGGACGGCTGGCGCCAGTGCTGCGAGCGCGCCATCGCGCTGCTGGAGTTCGGCGGGCTGGGCCACTCGCTCGCCATCCATTCGCGCGACGAGACGGTCATCCAGGCTTTTTTCGAAGAGAAGCCGGCCTTCCGCATCCTGCTCAATACGACGTCGTCGCTGGGCGCGGTGGGCTACACGACGGGCCTGGTGCCCGCCATGACGTTAGGCCCCGGCACCTGGGCCGGCTCGAGCACCTCGGACAACATCGGCCCGCTGCACCTGATCAACATCAAGCGGCTGGC
>JAYTEN010000213.1:0-2468 GCA_043735145.1 Gemmatimonadota bacterium
CTCGCCGCCGAGGATCGCCGCCAGCTCGGGGCGCAGGACCTTCAGCGCGACCTTGCGGTCGTGCCGGAGGTCGTGCGCCAGGTAGACGGTGGCCATGCCACCCTGGCCGAGCTCGCGCTCGATGGCGTAGCGGTCGGCAATCGCGGCGGCGAGGCGGGATGTGTCAGTCACGGGGCAAAAGATGGCCTGGCTGCGAGGTGGAGGATAGAGGGTGCGCGGCCGGCGCAATCGCTCATGGTTCCCGGAAGTCCTGGGCCTGCTGCCATTCGGCCTGGACCCCGAGGCGGTAGGCCCATCGCTCGAGCTCGGCACGATCCACCAGATCTCCGCGGACCTTGCTCAGTATCACGAAGAGCGCGATGAGGCGGGCATCGGTCATGGCGGAGCGCGGCGGTAGTTCTCGCGGGCTTCAGCCTCGACCTGGGCCGGGGACCACTCGGGGTGACGGCCCCTGACCGGCCGACGTGAGGGACCACGCCTGGCGCCAGAGCGAATGCATGACCGCCACCTTCTCGGTGGCGCTCACGGCGCGCAGCCGCGCCAACTCACGGTCGAGCACGGACGGCATCGCCTGCACGGGGTCGTTCACGTCAGCGGCCCTGGAGCGCTCACGACCGCAGCCGGATGCCGATGTCCGTGAACCAGCCGGTGACCTGGACCAGCGGCTGGTTGCCTCCGGTGGCGCTCTGTTCGGTGCGGCCGAACAGGAACCGGCCGTCGGGCGTCACGTCGTACGACTGGTGGAAGCCGGTCCGCAGAAAACCGCCGATGCCGAAGAGCGTGCGGATGGCGACGACGGAGAATCCGCCCGCGGTCCTGACCTGCGCCGCCTCGAGACGCCGCGCGAGGTCCAGGAAGTAGAGCTCCCGTCCATCCGCCGACCAGCGCGGCTCGTCCCCGCCGCCGTTCGACACCTGGAAGCGGGCGCTGCCGGCATCGGGGAACGGCCGCACGTACACCTCGGAGGCGCCCGATTCGTTTGAGGTGTACGCCAGCCACCGGCCATCCGGCGACAGTGTAGGCATCAGCTCGGTGAAAGGGGTGGCCGCGAGGTCCACCGGTGCGCCCTCGCCGCTGCTGCGCACCGCCACGATGTCGCCGGCCCCGGTCGTCCCGTTGTCGGTGCGCACGATGAGCCACTGCCCGTCACGCGACCAGATGACTTCCTGGATGGCTCGGCTCAGCCGCGCGACGCGCCGCTCGGCGCCGCTTCCATCCGCGGGCTTCACCATCACGGTGCCGCTCCCCGCGCTGTCGCGCACGAACGCCACCAAGCGGCCATCGGCGGACCATGCCGGCCGCCGGTCGCCCCCGCTGAAGGTCAGGCGCGTGAACGGACCGCGCTCGAGCTGCTTGATCCAGATGTTCAGGCCGCCGGTGCTGGAGCCGCCGCCCACCGCGATCCGCCGCCCGTCGGGCGACATCGCGAATGAGTTGAAGGCTCCCGCCCACGCGGTATCCACCGGCACCGCCGTCCCGTCACGCGAGACCCGCACCACGTGGATGTCGGCCTGGCCGGCGCTGGCGGCCTGGTAGACCAGCACGCCGGTGGCCGACCACGCGAGCTGGGCCGCTCCGCCGACCACGCGCACCCGGTCGAGGACCGGCACCGCGCCGCCGGCCAGCTCCAGCCGGCCGAGGTCGAAGCCCGACACAAGGCCCACGCCGTCGCGGCGCACGTAGAAGAGCCGCCCGTTAGGCAGCAGCCACGCCTGAGCCGCGTCGGCGATCAGCAGCTTCTGCGCGCCGGTCTTCAGGTCGAGCACGTGCACGCCCATCGTCACGCACCCCGACGAGCAGTTCTGGAACAGCACCCCGCGGCTGTTCGGCAGCGGCACCGGGTAGCCGAGTCCGCCGCCGGAGGTGTCGCGCAGGACCGTGACCGGCGTGCCGCCGGTGGACGGAATGCGCCGCAGCTCGTTGAGCTCCGGCGAGACAAAGACGATCGAGCCGTCATCGAGCCACGTCCCGCCGCCGAAGGCGCTGGCGGCGGAATCGGCCACGGTCACGGTCGCGCCGCCGGCCAGCCGCACCTTCTTCAGGTGTCCGTCGGCGATGAAGGCGACCCACTGGCCGTCGGGCGAGAACACCGGATTCTGCGAGCGCTCGGTTCCTGCGATCGGCGTCGCGTTGAGATCGCCGCGGCGCTTGAGCCAGAGCCGGCCGTTCTGCGCGTTGTCGCGGAATACCAGCGCCGAGCCGTCGGGAGCGAGCGTGAGCGCGGGACCGCCCACATTGAGGACGACGCTGTCGCCCAGGCCGATGTACTGCCAGGCAACCTCGCCGCCGGAAGTGCGCGCGCGCCCGAATGTGCCCCACGCGAGGAGCGCGCCGGCGGCGAAGGCGAGCAGCGCGAAAAGCGCGGGATAGCGGGATCGGGGGATAGCGGGATGGGGTTGGCCGCGCGTTGCCCATCCCGCCGTCCCACCATCCCCCGATCCCCCCTTGTCGAGCGCACGGGCAAAGTC